>JAGOCE010000022.1 GCA_017998915.1 Candidatus Ozemibacteraceae bacterium | reverse complement strand
TTGATCGTGCGGCGATCGACGGCGATCTTCACCTTGAAGGAGGCCGGCTTCGGGTGGCCGACGGTGAGGAAGGTGCGGTGGATGATCTCCTGCTTTTCGTTGGAGCAGAAGACGTCGAGGCGGATCTGCTTCGCGTTCTTGCGGAGATAGGCAAGGGCGGCTTTCTGATCGGCCGAAAGGCCGGCTTCGTCGGCCTCGAGGTTCACGATCTCTGAGATCAGGCCGGTGACTTCCCAAGAGCCATCGATGAGCGCCTTCTCGTTTTCGAGAACGCGGATCGTTGCGTCGACGGTGATGAGTTCCTGCGTCTGGGCCATGCCGGCGACGGGGAAGAGAGCGACGCAGAACGCGCAGAGAAGGGCAATCAGATTGATGCGAAACAACATGTGGTCATTCCTCCGGTAGCTGTGTGAATTTTGAAATGCGACCTCCGTTACGCAACATGTGTGCCACCTGTGAAATTCTGAATTCACGGACATCGGCGGTTCACTCCTGCCGAGTTTCCGTACACGCCGTCCGAGGATTCGTCACCCCGCCGAAGGTTCGTTTTCTTCGTTTCTCCGTGAAATCTCCGTGTTCTCCGTGACCTCTGTGATTCAGCCGTTGTGATCCAGCGATCTCGACCATGGTTGAAAAGACTTCGGAGTTCGGAGCCGGCAGCCGAAAGACGAAGTGGTGCATTCTTTTTCTTCGACGAGAGAAACCCGAATCATGGCCGACAACAAGCGCCCGGCGATCATCCGTCTGACGGCTCTGGGAGCCGCCCTGGCGGTGTTGCTTTGCGTCTGCGCCCGACCGGCGGCCGCCTCGCGATTCACAGCGGCGTGGGATTACGACTCGAAGACCGCCATCGACAGCACGCGCAAGGACTACTACACCGTCGAGTATCCAGCCCCTCTGTATACGCCCGTTGCGAAGATGGCCGCCTACGACAAGAGCTTCGTCAGTTCGGTGCACGACCTGAACTTCACCCTCAGAGGCGATCTGTCGGAGCGGCATTTCATCGACGTCCGGGAGACGTTCCACTACCAGGGATACCGTCCCGAGGACGAGAAAGCCTTCGCCGTCGACACCTACAAATACTCGGCACTCGACCACACGTTCGACCTGACCTACGGTCTCTCGGTCGGCGAAGCCGATCTCCTCAGGCTCGATTACGTGAACGCCGCCTACCGCCTTCCGGTCGAAAATATTTTTAACTATACATCGAACATGGCGAAGGTCCGGTACGACCACCGGGCGGGTGACCGTTCCGGCCTCGGCTTCGAAGGTTCGTACGAAGAGCGTGAGTTCGCCGACGATCGCGACGCGAATTATGAAGAGGGCAATCTCTCGATCGACCTCTCGACGTTCCTGCCCGAGCGGCTTCACTACACACCGGTCAGCAACTCGATCCGCGGCGAGCGTTCGACGTTCGAACGCATTCCGACGGGCATGGCGACAAAAAAAGCCGTCAACGCCTATACCGACTGGACCCGCCGCCCCGGCGAGCCCGACCCGCAGGCCCGGTTCGTTTCGCGCGTCGCCCGCGGGGCCCTGTATCTCAGCCTCACGGGGAACCTGAAGCGGCAGCGCCGGACAACGATCGACAACGGGTTCGACCAGCCCTCCGGCACCTTCCGGGCGACGTATGAAGCAAACCGCCAGACCAGCCTGACGTTCGAAGAGAGATACTCCTCGCGCAGGCACGACAAGGAATCGGACGTCTATTCCCTGTTCAACCACGATTCAAACAGGCTTTCGCTTTCCGGGCAGTATCGGCCGTCCGAGCGGTTCCTGCACTTGATGACCCTGTATGACGAGCGGTATCTCCACTCCACGCACGAGGAGCATGATTACCGCGTCGACGCGTTCCTGTGGGAAAACTATTTCACCGGCCGGCGCACCGCCGCCAGCCTGAATCTGAAGGCCACCAGGACCAGATACGGAACCCCCCGGATCTTCTTCGCGGATTCCGACGAGTATCAGATGATTTTCGGCTACGACTACCCCTTCACGCCGTCCTGGCTGCTCCATCTGAAGGACGAGTGGATCGACACCAAATACGACCGGTTCGAAGATCTCGTGCTGTCGTCGAACACCAGGCACACGTGGCGCGTCGGCGTCGAGAAGCAGCTGTCGACGTCTCAGAGTCTCGAACTCGGCTACCAGAGCCGGCGCGAACGGCACACCACCCATACCGCGAACAACATCACCGAGAAATCGCTGATCTTCAGCTGGCTCTCGAACTTCTGATCGTTCCGGCGATTCACACCGGCCCTTGTTTTCTGCATACCAAAGGCCCGTTTTCGCATACCGTTCGTGCCTAGCCTGTCGAAGCACAAGGCTCTCGCCCCCTTCGGCAGGCTCAAAAAAGGCTTCGATAAGTTCAGAGCGAACGGGGGCTTTTCATCCTTGCAGGATCGAAAACTCCTCCCGTTCCAGGCTTTTGAGTTGAGGGGACCTCTATCTCTGTGATACACTCAGGCGGCTTATGCTGTCTTTGCTTGTGCTGGGCGTGATGACCCGGGAGATTCGCGCGTCGGATCTGCGGTCCCTGACGTCGTCCGTCTGCGGCGACGGAGACAGCTCTATGGCTGTGATCTGCAATGCCTCCGGTCTCTTCGGAGTCGGCGGTCGTCCGGCGGGTCATTTTGAACGGCTCTTTGACAGTGGAATCGACGTTATCACGCTCGGGGCGAAATCCCTGGCGCGGCCCGCCGTGCGCGAGTTCCTGGCATCGGGCAGCCCTGTGAGGCCGGTCATCCGGCCGCTGAACCTCCCCCCCGGAGCCCCCGGCACGGGCTCGGTGAAGCTGGAAACCGCTTCCGGAGCTTGCTGGATCGTCTCGCTCGACACGGGTGACGACCGGTTGCCCGTCGAGCCGGCCTGGGAAACGGTCGCATCGTTCGAGCGTTCTCTTCCCGACCGGCTTCCTCTCGTGATCGACATGCACGGCCCTGACCTGGAGCTGAAGCAGGCGCTCGCATGGCGTGCTTCATCGTTTGGAAGGCCGATTCACGTGATCGGAACCGGGCTGGGCTGCATCGCGGGACATCCTGTCGTTCGAAACGGCCGGGCATGCGTTCCCGATGCGGGTGTCGCGGCTGAAGAGTCGGCGATCAACGGCATGCCGCCCGACGCCTGGTGGCAGCACCGGGAACACCTTCGGGGAGGCTCTTCGATGCCTCCTGAGCGTGTTCTGGTCGATGCGGTCAGGCTTCGCCTCACCGAGAATGGCCGTGCGGACTCGCTCGAACGCCTGCGCCTCGGAGTGAACCCGTGAAAGAAAACGTCGATTCCATTGATCCAATGGAAATATGGTAAAATCTGCTCAGGCTCGCGTACAGGGTGAGCCGTTGTTCAAGGAGAACGAAACGGGTGGTTGAAGCTCCCGGCAGTGAGGTGGTGCAGGTCCTTTACAAGGCCCAGCGCGACATCCTCGCCAACGCCAAAGATTCCGACTCGCTGCTTGCCATCCTCAGCAAGGCGGCCCGCGAACTGTCGGGCCAGTCGGGGTTTGCCGTCCTGTTTTACGACATCGCCTCGAAGCAGACGCGCGTTCGGTTCTCTGACGGCTTCGACACCGCTTCCCTGACCGCCTACTGCAAATCCTTCACCGCCGCGAAACTCGGCAATCTGCCGATTTCCAGCGAAATCGTCTCGACCCTGGAAGGGAATCGCCGGTATTTCATCCCGATCGGCGACGAGCTCCTGCCGTTCGGCGCGCTGATCCTGCCCGTCGCCGAGACACACACCATCGATTACGGCATCGACGAGTTCCGCAGCATCGCCGCCGACGCGATCGGCCGTTTCATGGAAGTCGAGCTCGTCAAGCTGCAGATGGCCGAGCTCGCGACGCTGCTCGAGGTCGGCAAGGCGATCAGTTCGACCCTCGATTTGAACGACCTGCTGCGCAAGATCATGCAGATGGCCACGAAGGTCATGCGGTGCGAAACCTCGACTGTCTATCTCGTCGACCGGCAGACCAACGAACTGTATTTCCACATCGTGCAGGGCGACCCGAACGTCGGCTCCAAGCTCCAGGAGATCCGCCTCCCGATGGGAACCGGCCTCGCGGGCTGGTGCGCCAAGGAGAACAAGCCCGTCATCGTGCCCGACACGGCGAAAGACCCGCGGTTCTTCAAGGGCGCCGACAAGAAGTCGGGCTTCGTTACCCGGTCGATGATCTGCGTGCCGATGCGTCTGAAAGACGAGGTGATCGGCGTTCTGCAGGTTCTCAACCGCACCGGCGACATTCCGTTCAACGACCACGACGTCGAGATTCTCGAAGCGCTCGCGAACCAGGCGGTGTCGGCCATCGACAACGCCCGTCTGTACGAGAACATCCAGAAGGTCTACCTGTCGACGATCGAGGTCCTCGCGACCGCGATCGACGCGAAAGATCCGTATACGCAGGGCCATTCGAGGCGCGTCACGCAGTATTCCGTCGCCATCGCCGAAGAGATCAACATGAACCGCAAGGAGATCGACGCGGTCCGGTATGCAGGCTTGCTTCACGACGTCGGCAAGATCGGCATCAACGACAGCATCATCCGCAAGCCCTCTCGGCTGACCGACGAGGAATACGCGATCATCAAGAAGCACCCCGAGATCGGCGCCAAGATCCTGCGCCCCGTCGACTTCCTGGCCGACAAAGTGCCCGGCGTCAAGCATCACCACGAGTATTACGACGGACGCGGATATCCCGACCACCTCAAGGGCGAGGAAATCCCGCTGATCGCGCGCATCATCTGCGTCGCCGACGCGTTCGACGCCATGACGACCAACCGTCCCTACCGCAAGGGCCTCAGCTTCAACACCGCCGTGGCCGAGCTGAAGAAGTTTTCGGGCAAGCAGTTCGACCCGGGCTGCGTCGACGCGTTCCTGCAGGCGTTCGAAAAGAAGCTGTTCCAGTATTTCGAGAAGGTCGGCGACACCGGCGACATGGTCCTCAAACAAGACCCGTCCGAGGCCGAGGAAAGCCACGGCCCCGCCGGCGGCAGCCTCGAAAGCCAGCCGTACCCGCCGATGATGGCGATCGGGAACACCCCCTCCTCGCAACCCTATCCGCCGATCATCCCCGAAGGAAACGAGCCGCTCGGCAAGGGAACACCCTCGTCCCAGCCGTATCCGCCTGTCATTCCCCCGGGAAGCGAGCCCGTCGCGAAGGGAACACCGTCCTCCCAGCCGTATCCGCCGATCATTCCCGCCGGAAGTGAAACCTCGGCGAAAGGCGCGGACACACCGAAATCCGATTCATCGGACACCGAAAAGAAATAGCTAATAAAATATATCGATACTATTACCGAAGCCCGGCCGGAACTCCGGCCGGGCTTCGGTTTTCTGCGGACGACGGAAAGCGGTCAGCGTTCCGGATTCGTTTCACTCGACCGTAGGTTGATGAAGATATCGAGGAGTGTCCGGCCGAACGCGATCATGTCGGGCCTGTATCCCTGCTTCACGAGCAGTTCCTCGGACTCGCGCCATTTCGTCTGCCGCTCGGTGAGCTGTTCGGGGGTCTCGCTCGACCATTTGTCGAGTTGGAGCGCATTCACCACCATTTCGCCGAGAACCGCGAGCTTCTGGGGGGTCATGAACAGGCGACCCTCCTTCCAGATTCCCTTGGCCCAGTTCATGTGGAGGCTGATTTCTTCGGGCAGGCGGACGGTGGGACTGTCTTCGTAGGGTTCGACGATCAGGTCATGCTCGCAATGCGGGCAGGGAAACCGCTCTCCCGGCCGGAACGTTTCCGAAAACATATGATTGTGACACAACGGGCATTGTACGGACTGCATGCGACTGCGTCTCCTCTCTGAATCAAACCCTGATTTCCAGCGAACTCCGTAAATTCTACCACGACGCCCCCTCCCGGAAAACCCGCTTCTTTCTTCCCGGCGCAAGCGCATGCGTTTCCTTTCGAGAACCAAACCGCAGATGACGCTGGTGAAATCCTGAAAAACGGGAATTTTCCCATGGGAGTGAGGAGAGTGAACGTTTTGTGGAAATCGGCCGATAAAGGAAGCGGATTCATATGCCTTTCGCCGAACGACACCCTCAATCGACCTACCTGCCTCCCCGGCCGGTCGGATATGTTCCCGTCGCCGGCGGTCGCGGCCCGACCTCGTGGCACTGCCTCCACTGCGGAAAGCGCAATCTGTCCACGTCGAAATTCTGCGGCGGATGCGCGGCACCGAGCCGGCTCCCGGCAGAATTTCTCGAATCCCTTGAAACCCGGAACCAGGAGACGCTGACGCCGGCGCCATCCCAACCCGTGTCGGCACGGGCGACGGCTGAGGCCGATGCCCCCACCGTCGCGAAGCCAGCCGAAACAGCCGTTTCGTCGGTCGCGACCATCACGACCATCTCCGTCATCCAGCAGGTCGCTCCACCGGAACCGGAGTTGGCCGAACGCATCGCCACGAGTGTCCAGTCGCGACAACAGACTCCCGAGCGATCGCTCATCAAGGAAGAACCCGGCGCCCCCCGAAACCCGGTATCGGAAACACCGGCGATCCCTTCGGAAATCGTTCACCGCAAAACCGCCCACGAACCGGCCACCAGGAAAGCCTCACGCCGCAAGCCAGCCCCGCATTTCCGAGATCTGGCAAGCCGGATCGTCCCGATTGTCCGCTCCATCCGGGCTTCGTTCGCCGGTGCCGCTTCGATCGCCGCACGCATGCTCGTCTCTCACATCGCGACGAGCCGCAGCCTGGCTGTCGGCATCGTCTCCATGCTCGTCCTGTGCGCGCTCTGGCCGACGCCAACCCTGACCGCCGCCAAGAATCTGACAACCCCGGCCCTGGAAGGCGGCAAGCCGGCGTTTTGGAATGATATGCAAAACTATATTTCGAAAAAACTCGGGCTGAGCATCTCCGATACCGAGCTTCTCGCCCGGGCGGCATGGGGAGACATTCCTTCGCTGCATCTTCCGATGACGTGCGAACGCGCCCTCGCGATCGAATCGGTGATCAACCAGCGCGGAAACAAGCCCCTGGTCGTCTTCCCGAACATTCCGTTCCGGGGCCCCCTCCTTGACCGCCACCTTCAAATGACGGCAAGTGAGCCGGCACCGTTTTCGGACGTTCCGCTCGATCATCCGGTCTACGACGCCTGGCGGCCTCTGCTCGCCATGACGCCGCCGCCGCCCGTCGCGCTTCCGAGCGGGAAAGCCTGTCCCTACGAGGTAATCCGGTGGGAGGAGTGGCAACCCCTGGTGGCGTCGGTCTGGCGCTCCTGCCGGCCGGGCCTCACACCCCCGGAAGAAATGCTGGCGGAACGTTCGGGTACCATTACCTGCGACGACGCGGATCGTTCGCTCAGGGCACTCGGTGAAGGACTTGGCATCGCTATCGGCGAGACGCCGTTCCAGGCGAATCTCCAGGAGACCCCGAGCCGGATGGAAACCCTGGCGGCCCTTTCCCGCCTCCTCACCGCCGCGCAAAAACTCGCGGAAGAGGTAGACGGCGCATGATGTTCCCGAAACCCCATGCGTTGCTGCTGACCGCCCTCCTTTTCGGGCTTCCCTGGGTGGCGGTCGGCGCGAAAGATCTGGCGCGAATCGAGGATGTCGCCATCAGGACATCCGACACCGACGGCAGCATCGAGATCAGGATGGACGGTCCTGCGCAGCCGGTCATCAGCTGGGTTGCCGCCGATTCCTGCTGGCGCCTTGATCTTCCAGAGGTGACGATGAACCAGACCACGGGCGAGCCGCTCTCTTCCGAGTTTCGCGGCCCTCTGCGCCAGATCTGGCATGGAATGGTCAATCAAGACCCGCCCGTTCAGCGGTTCAATCTGTATGTGAAACCCGGAACGGGCATGAAGGTCGCGCATTCGCCCGCCGGCCTGACGATTCGCCTCAAGGTCGGCATGCCGATCGGCTCGTTCTCTTCGGGGCATGGAAGCACCCCTCTCCCTGCACCGCTGATGCTGCCCGGGCATGGCGGGGGAAGCGTCGAAATCGATCTGAAGCGCGCCCCCGTGATGCCCCTGCTCGGCGAGCTGTCGAAAAAAGCCGGCATCACCCTGCGGCTGCGCGACGACCCGCCGGCGCTCGTTTCATTCCGCACGAAGAGTGACTCTGCCATGACGGCCCTCAAAAGGCTCGCAGGCCGACTGAGCATGGTCCTGACCCAGGAAGACGGTGAATGGTGGTTGAGTTCGAAACGCAACCCCCTGCTCAAGCTGCCGGCGGGCGGAATCGTCTCGACAACCGCCCTGCACGGCATCACCGTGAGGGAAGCCTTGAACCGGCTTGGTGGTCGTGAACTCGGAAGAAAGCTGTGCGACGGCGTTCCCAGAGATCTGCTCTCGAAAAAACCCGACCTGTATCCGGAAGGCCTTTCCCCACGGGGCATGGCCCAGTATCTGAGAGAAATATACTGATGATTCCATCAACTCACGTATCTTGGGCAATCAAATCACGGCTTCTGGCGGGCTTCGCCGTCGCCGGCTTCGCCATCATGATCCTGGCCGGATGGTGTTTCCCGGATGCCCCCTCCCCGAAAGACCTCCTCACACGGCGAGACGTCGGTCTGTATCTGGCCAGGGGCTTCTTGCAGGCGAATCGCACCGTCGAACTGCCACCTGATCTGGACCCGGCACTTGATGCGGATCTTGCACCGATGATTGCCTCCGGATACATGGGCATGTTTCCCGACGGAACCTTCAGACCAGATACGGTGATGCGTCGCGGAGAAGTCCTTGCCGTATGGGCTCGACTTTGGAACGATCTGAACCGGGAAAACGCTCCGATACCCGGAAACGTCCTTCCGGCAATCGGAACGGATTCTCGCTGGCGTTGGGCCGCGGAGCATCTCGCCCTCCTCGCGACGGCAGATGCGGAAGCGGCGGCGACAGTTGCCACCTTGTCGCCAGATACACCGGCATCACGGAATTTCTGGCAGTATCTCCCCCTGCCCGGCGTCAGGCAAACGGTTCCCGGCACTCTCACCGAGCCGGCCCCTCCCTTCGATCCGGAAACGATGGGGCTCGTCATCGACGCCATCACCGGAAAGCCCCTACCGGGAGCCGTCGGAACGATCGACGGGAAGGCATTTTCAACGGATGTTCATGGACGGTTCGTTCTTCCGGCCGGCCCGGCTGATGCGATTCGCGACGTTTTCGTCGCCGTAAACGGGTATCGAAGCCTTTCATTCCGGTGGAATCCCGAATTGCGGCCCGAGTTGAAGCTGTCGCTGAAACAGTTTCGAGCCCCCGTCGATATCCGTGTGCTGAAAGCGTCGGGCGATCCTGCGCCGGGAATCAGCATTTCACTCCCTGATACGCCCGCATACGTAACGGATGACGACGGAATAGCCAGGCTCCGATCGGTTCGGCCGGGGTATCACCAACTGCGCGTGGCGGCACCGGAGAAACCCCCCACGACCATGCTCATCTCCGTCGCCGAGAGCGGCGGCATTCACACCCTCAGGCTTCCCGACTCGTTCGTTTTCTGAGCGGCGGATCTGCTCCGTTGAGTCCTGGAGACCTGGCTGCTGAAAGGCGGAATCAAGTGAGGAGGGCGAACATGCCGTCGGTTCGTCGTTTGACCCTGCCTGACGAGACGAGTTCGGCAACGAGCGCTTTCAGCAGTTCCGCATCGCCGCCGAAAACGTGATGGAGCTGTTCGAGGGTGCAGGGATGCCGGCCGAGGAGATCGACGATGTCCGGTCCGGTCGGCGGGCGCTTCGAAGACACCGGCCTGGGAAGGGGTGAATGATCGAACGCCGTCGAGACAGGCACCGTCAGGTCCAGGGCCTTTCTGACCCCTTCCAGGAGCTCGGGAGCCGCTTTGGACAGTGCCGCATCGATGGGGCTTCGCACGGCGGAATTGAGATACACCGCACCCAGGCCGGGGAGTTCTCTGAGGAACCGGCCGAGGTCCGCGGTTTCCCGGGGGGTATCGTTGAGGCCGGGACAAACGAACACCTCGAGTTCGAGGAAACCGGAAAATTCCGCCCCGAATGCTTTCAGTCCCTGCAATATATTTGTTAGTTTTATATCCGGCGCCGGTCGGTGGATCGCCCGCCACGTTTCCTCGTGCACGCTGCACAGGGTCGGCATCACGCGATCGGCGAGGAGCAGGTCGGCACGGACATCGGCGCGATCGAGGAGTGACCCGTTCGTGATGACGCAGACGGGCGCCGCGCTCAGATTCCGTATGCCGCGAAGGACTGTGCCGAGCCCCGCGTAGAGGGTCGGCTCACCGGTACCGGAACAGGTGATCCAATCGGGGGGCTCGATCGTCGCGAGTTTTTCCTGCAGTTCCGAAAGCAGTTCGACCGGCTCGAAAAACATCCGTCGGTCGGAGCCGAGGTGGTTCGTCGCCGTCAGCTGACAGTATCGACAGTCGTAGGTGCAAGTTTTCGCCGGCGTCAGGTCGAGACCCAGCGACCGGCCCAGCCGCCGGGACGGAACGGGACCGAAGACGCGCGTCGTCATCTTTCGCGCTATTCGACGCTCAGGGCCAACCCGGCGGTGACCTCGGTCAGCTTGATTTTGTTGCCGCTCGCGGCAAGATCTCCACCGAATTCATACGGGGGCGAATATATCGCATCGACGCGGGCAACGAGCGGAAACTTGTATTTCCCGAACTTGAAATCACGGATCTTGTATCCGGCAAAGGCTCGGAACAGGCCGTTGACACCATCTTTGAGATCGAGGTTGTAGCGGGCTTTCCCAAGGTCCTTCAAGGCGTCGGTGAACAGGATGATGTTGCCGCCGACACCACCGCCGTAGAAAATCTTCGGGCCGTTGTAGTAGTACCGGTTGAACGAGAACTGGACCCGGTCGATACGCTCGTCGTTCTTCATGCCGAACGGAACCATTGGCCGCCAGGAGTATTCGATGACCTCCGAATAACCGATCTTGCGCTTGATAAAGGCGATGCGAGGCTCGAAAAAGTCCTTGTATCCGTTTTTCGTGAACCACCGGGCGCCGAACTCTGGAGCGACCTTTTCGAGAACGGGCGCCCCGGAAGCCGTCGTTCCGGCTTCTTCCGCCGCCCCGGCAGGAACGCACATCCATATCAATACAATAAAGCTTACTATAGCAAATTTCACCGCGGTCGTTCCGCGGCATTCTACGACGTGATGCATCGGGGAGATGTCCTTTCTCACTGGCAGGAGGGCCGGGTCTTCCAGACGATCACCAGGGCAATCGCCAGGCCAAAGCCGAAGAGGATGTAGGGGAGCGGGGAGCGGGCTTCGCGGCACTCGGCCTCGTCCTCGAGATGATCGCGCACGTGCCGCATGCGGTTGAATCGCTGGGTCAGCTGGCGCTTCAGCGGCCCGTCAGGCAGGGCCTCTATCGCCTTGTTGAGGTCGCCCATGGCCCCATCGAGACCATCGATCGTTTTCGGGTCGAGCATGCGTTTTCTCCTTTTACGTATGCGCGTATGATAGCAGAATCAATCGACGGCTGGCGACGGGGTGTCGGTATACCTGCGAAGCTCGGCCAACTGCGACTCGGAAAGGTTCATCCCCTTGAGGCGTCCAAGAAGCTCCGCAGCTTCGATCCGCCTGCCGAGACGGCTGAACCGTTCGACGATTCCGAACATGGTATCCGGGTCGATCAGGGGGCTTTTCAGAGCCGCCTGATATTGAAGAACGGCTGCGTCGGTCTGCCGACGGGTCCAGTACAAATCCCCCAGTTTCACGAGAGGGGCGGGATTCTGCCCGTCGATCTCGAGAGCGCGCCTGTATGCGGATTCGGCCGCCGCATCCTGGCGAACGGCAAGGTAGACGTCGCCCTGGAGCAGGACGAGCTCCGGCGAGTCGGGGTTTTCCGCGACGCCGACGCTGATGATCGACAACGCCTCCTCCGCGAGGCCGTTCGCCAAGAGTGTTTTCGTGAAGGGCCCGAAGGCTCGCGGATTGCTTCGTGTCGTCGCCGATGGAGCGGCGGAATCGACGTTTGCCCCGGCCGCGTGGCCGCGAAGTCCGAGTTCGTCGTATGCCCGGCTCAGCGCTTTGAGGGCGTTGGCGTTCCTCCGTTCCTGCTTGAGCGCGAGCAGGTAATGGGCAGCCGCATCGCTTGGCCTGTTCATCGCCATGTAGACGTTTCCAAGGTTCATGCGGGCGTTGAAATTCGTCGGAGAAGCAGCCAGGATCCGGCCGAATCCATCGATCGCCTCCTGGTATTTCCCGGCTCGGGCCGACTCGAGCGCGGCCTGATAGGTCGGGTCGGACGTTTCAGCGCCAGCCGTGGGCGAAACGACGACACCCCCAATCGTCGTCGACCTGATCGCATGCGGGAGCGTTTCAGCCGCGGCAGCACCGGAAGCCGATGCAGAGGTCACCGCAGGCGCGGGAAGCGGCTTTCCGAGAGCAGCGGCGATGCGCGCCGCATAGGGATCGGACGGTGTGAGATACGCTTTCGCGCTTTCCCAGACGGCTTTCGCTTCGGGCTCCATGCCGGCTTGCTTGAGGTTGAGTCCCGCAAAATAGCGGAACTTGAGGTTCGCGGGCTCCCCGGCGAGGGCCTTGTCGAACCAGTCCCGCGCCTCGTCGGCCTTTCCCTGCTCCATCGCCAGCTGGCCGATATTGAACATCGCCGGGGCGTAGGAAGGATTCGCGGAGAGGGCACGCTTCCAGCAGTCTCCGGCTTCGTCGAACCTGCCGAGTTTCGCGTAGATCAGCCCCGTCTCGTCAAATACCTGGGCAGTCGCCTTGTTTTCCGCCGCGAGTTCGTTCAGTGCCTGAAGGGCGTCGCCGGTTCGGCCGGAAAGCTGGAGACAACGGGCGCGCAGGAGGCGGGCGCGGAAATCGTCCGGTGAGCCGGAGAGATAGGTTTCAACGAGGGCCAGAGCATCTTCGTGCCTGCCCATGCGCTCGTACAGCGTCGCCTGGCGAAGTTTCGCCCAGACAGCGTCGGGATGAGCGGCAAGATATGTTTCAAGAAGCGCCTGTTGCCCGGCCAGGTCGCCGGCCGCCTCGAGCTGGGCCAGTTTTCGGACGGTGTCTGGATCAGGCTCGTCGGACTGGTCTGCCGTGGGTTCTTCTCCCTGGCTGACGGGGATGGTGTTTGCGAGATCGGCTTTGAGCGCCAGTGCCTCGGCGTTTTCGGGGGCGAATTCAAGCACCTGCTCGATCTGTCGGAGCGCGCCCCGCACGTCGCCCATGCGTCTCAGCAATGATGCGTAGGAAACGAGACCGGCCTCGAAGTTCGGATGGGCATCAACCAGCTCTTTCAGCTCGCGCTGTGCTTCAACCAGCCGATCGCCGTCCATCAGGAGTTTCGCAAGGTCGAGACGGGATGTCGGGTTGTCGGGAATGATCGAAACGGCTTCTCTGAAGGCCTTTTCAGCTTCTGCCGGCCGGCCGGCAGACACCTTCTCTTCGCCCAGACGCCGATATGCTTCGACAAGTTGTTTTTCGGTCTGGCGGGGCTCGTATTTCATCGCCAGACATCGTTTCCAGAGGCGAATCGCCTTCTCCGCGTCTCCCGCCTTGAGCGCCTCGGTCGCGTCGGCATCGAGCAGACCGGCCAGCCCCTGTCTGACGCTCGTATCGCCAGGTTGCAAGACCTCTGCCTTTTCGAGCGCCTTCTTCACGTCTTCGTCCGGGCGGTTCAGTGCGACAAGGCTGCGTGCCAGCAGGCGATGGGCCTCCCCGTCGGCCGGATGGCTTTCAATCTGTTTCCGGGCGAGACGTTCGGCCGCCTTCGCATCGCCCCGGTCGAGCGCGGCGCGGATCCGGGCGTTGGCCTCGCTTCCCGGCGCCTCCTTCTCGGTCTTTTCCGGCCGTTCGGTCGCCGCGGAAACCGGGTTCCGACGTCGGCCGCCACCGCCGCAGCCCGCAAGGGTCGTCGCGAGGAGAGCTACCGACAGCCCCCCGATCAGGAGAGGAGTTCGCGTGAAACGCATGGGGAAAAACCTCCGTTGGGGGGCTTCGGATCTTGGCTAGATGAACAATTCGCTGACGGAGCGCTTGTCGTAGATGCGCTGGATGGCTTCGCCGACCAGTCGCGACAGCGAGATCGTGTGAACGCGGCATTTCTTCCGCTTTTCCTCGTCGACCGGAATCGAGTCGGTCGTGACGATTTCCGTCACGGCGGAGGTCGAGATCCGCTCGGCGGCGGGATCGGAGAGAAGCGCGTGGGTGCAGCAGGCGGTGATCTTTTTCACGCCCTTTTCGGAAAGCGCTTCGGCGACCCGGACCAGCGTACCTGCCGTGTCGATGATGTCGTCGATGATGATGACGTCGCGGCCCTTGACCTCGCCGATGACGTTCATCACGACGGCCTTGTTGGCCTCGGGGCGACGCTTGTCGATGATCGCAAGGGGCAGGCCGAGCCTGTTGGCGAACGCCCTGGCGCGATGGACGCCGCCGGTGTCGGGCGAGACGATGACCGTGTTCGAGAGGTCCGAGCTCCGGAAATGGTCGGCAAGCAGGGTCGATGCCGAAAGATGGTCGACGGGGATGTCGAAGAAACCCTGGAGGGCGGGATCATGCATATCAACCGCTACAATACGACCGGCGCCGGCCGTGCAGATGAGGTTTGCGACGAGTTTTGCGGTGATCGGCTCGCGGCCGGTGCTTTTCTTTTCCTGGCGGCTGTAGCCGAAATACGGCACGACGGCGGTGACACTGCCGGCCGAGGCGCGACGGAGCGCGTCGATCGTGATCAACAGGCGCATCAGGCTGTCCGTCACCGGCGGGCAGGTCGGCTGGATGATGAACGTGTCGCAGCCGCGAACAGACTCGTCGATGCGGCAGTACAACTCGCCGTCGGCGAACTTGCTGTGCATGATTCTGCCCTCGCGAACCTGCAGATACTCGCAGATCGACTGCACAAGCGCAGGATTCGCAGTACCGGAGAAAATCTTCACCTGCTTGCCGTTGACCATGACCTTCGATGCCTCCGTTGGCTCGTTCGGGGCCGGGCTCAGGCGGGCTCGTTCCCCGAGTTGTTCGTGAAAGGTGGTAGGGTCGTACCGCTCCGGACGGTCGTCCGGTGGATCACGCAGAATCTGACGACGGCGGCATCGCCGATGTTCGAGTCCGAAATCATCGTCTGGGGACCGATGACCGCACGGTTCCCGATGGCGGTCATGCCGGTCAGCGTCGTTCCGGGCCAGATGACGGTTTCGGCGCCGATCGTCACGCCGGGCTCGATCCAGGTCTGGCCAGGGTCGAGGACCGTCACGCCGGCCGCCATGTGACGATCGATCACCTGGCGCCGCAGGATGTCGCCCACCATCGCCAGGTCGGCGCGGCTGTTGATGCCGAGGGTCGATCGCTCGTCCCGCTCCTTGATCGCGAGAACGCGCTTTCCGTCAGCCGTCAGCATCCCGACGATGTCCGTCAGGTAGTATTCCTTCTGGTTGTTGCGGTTGGTCAGTTTGAAGAGCCGCTCGTAGAGGGCCGGACCATCGAAGAGATAGATCGCCAGGTTTACCTCCCCGATCTTTTTCTGGTCATCGGAGCAGTCCTTGGCTTCGCGGATCTCGGTCACGTTGCCACCATGGTCTCGAAGGATACGGCCGTATCCGCCTGGCTCGGCCATGTCGAGCGTCATCATCGTGCAGGCCGGCCGCTCGCGAAGATGCGTCTCGACCATGGTCCGGAGCGTGTCGCGCGACAGGAGGGGCGTGTCGCCGCAGACCACGAGGAGATGCGCGGGCGGCGTCGGGCAGGCCCGGGCGAAGCACTGGGCCGCGTGGCCCGTTCCAAGCTGCTCGGGTTGTTCGACGAACAGCGCCCCATCGCCGTGCAGTGCCTCGATCAGACGCTCTTTGCCAAATCCCACCACGACATGAACCGGGTCGGCGCCGACCGAGCGCACCGTATCGATGACGTATCGGACCATCGGGCGGCCGAGAATCGGGTGAAGGACCTTCGGCAGGTCGGATTTCATCCGGACCCCTTTGCCGGCGGCGAGAATGAGGGCGGTGATGCTGTCGGCAGCCATGCTGGCGACCTCCCGGGGCATTCTATTCACACAGGTTGAAAAAAGAGCTGGGGCGCCAGGATTCGAACCTGGGAATGCATGCTCCAAAGGCATGTGTCTTACCGCTTGACGACGCCCCAATGAGCGCTCGGAAAAGCACGCGAGCACGGGTTACACGGTAGCACAAAACCGCGCCTCCTGCAACGTATGAGGCGAGCACATCCGGTTTCACGATCGCCGATTCACGGAGTCCAGGATCTGCTTCCGGTATCCGGGGTTCGTCTCGGGCTCATTTCGATGCGCCCCTTGCTTGCCAAACGTCGCAAGCCCGCAAGATACGCTATTTATATATCTTTTGGCATATATCCAGGGCAGGGGCGGGCGAGCTCATCCTCGTAGGCGCGGAGGATGCTCGTTTGGATCCGTTCCCGGAGTTCACCGGTCACGGGGATGACGAGGTCATGGAACCGACCGTCCGGCGCACGGCGCGCAGGCATGCTCACGAAGAGGCCTCGCGGGGTTTCGACCACCTTGAAATCGCGAATCGCCAGTTCGCCGTCGAACGTCACCTCGGCGAAAGCCCGCGTCTGGCCCTGGGGTGTTTTCAGCCGAACGAGCCGGATATCGGTGATATTCAAAACTTCAGGATGAATTCCGTCCAGACCTTTTTGTCGCTGGACGGTTTGCGGTCTTTCATCTCGGACGGGCTCGTTTCGTTTCGGTATCCGGCCTTGATGATGACGTCCTGGCCGGCCTGCACGATGCCTTCGACCTGGACATTCTCGTTGGGATCGAACGTCTCGATCTCGGAGCGTTTGTAGGAAACCTTGCCCTGGAGCGAAGGCATGAAGCTGTAGATAGCCTCGAGATAATAGTTTCTGAGCGCCAAGGCGGAGACATCGTCGTTCGCCGCATGCGCGTCGATGGGCCGGACCAGTTGGGCCTGGTCGGTTTTCGCCGCCGACGGGGCAACACGGTTTGCCTGAACGACCGGGCTGTTCTGCGGCCTGACCGACGAGGTTTGGAGGGGGGTCTTCACCACCGTGGACTGGTCGATCTCGCCATAGAGCGAAAGACGGCCAATTCTTCGAACGCCTGACATCCGTGGGGAGCCATCTGCGGGCTGGGCGTAGCCGGTCGTCAGCGTCAGCGTCGTGTCGAACTCGCCCGCGTCGATCCGGCGGGATTCGCGAATCCGGCGGAGGGGGATCTCGAAAGCGGAGGGATCTTCTTCGGCGAGTGATGAGCTTCGCAGGACCAGTTCGCCGGTGAAAGGCTGGGAAGAGGCTTCCGGGAGCTGAAAGCGCTCGGCGACGGTTTGTTCGACCCGCGGCGCGAGCAACTGACTGTCAAGGGAAATACGGAATTCACCGAGGGTTTCGGATTCCGCGGAAGAGGTTCGGGCTGCAGGCTGGCCAGCCAGATTGAATTTCATCGGGGAAACAGGCTGCGCAACGACGGAACCGACCGCGCAAAGCAACAGCGCGATCGCGGCCCAGAGCCCGGATGCAAGATTCAACTGCCGAAGCATAGCTATTCCCTCAAGAGGGATAATATATCACATCCCTGGGAAAAGGCAAGGAGAAAGTAGCGAAAAACCGCTTCAGTCCAGCTCTAGATCGCGATGCTTCCGGGAGACGAGCACCTGGGGATGCTTGAGCATGTCAGCGAGGTATTCGGCCATGGCGACCGACCGGTGCCGGCCGCCCGTGCAGCCGATCGCGATCTGGACGCGCGTTTTCGGCTCCTGGACGAACTGTGGGATCAGATATTCGAGGAACTCTTTCAGCCGGCCGGCGAATTGGCTCCCGATCTCGGAGCCGAGGACAAAATCGGCCACGGGCTTGTCGAGGCCCGAAAGATACTTCATTTCGGGCACGTAATACGGGTTTGGCAGGAATCGCACGTCGAACACCATGTCTGCATCGAGCGGGATGCCGTGTTTGAACCCGAAGCTCACGATGACGAGCGACATGGACTGGGTCGCGGACTCGTGGTCGATGATCTTGCGGATCTCGTCGTACAGTTCGTGCGAGGAGAGTTCCGAGGTGTTGATGATGAAGTCGGCATGCGCGCGAATCTCGGCCAGCCGTTTCCGTTCGTATTTTATATCGTCGACAATACGTCCGCCCGAGCTGAGCGGATGCTTGCGGCGGGTTTCCGAAAACCGTCTCACGAGGATGTCGTCCTCGGCCTCGAGGAACAGGATCCTGACCCTGACCCCCATGTTTTCCAGCTGCTGAAGCGATTCGTTCATGCTCTCGAAGAACTTGCCGCCCCGGATGTCGATGACGATGGCGACCTTGGTGATCTTGCCGTGCGTGTCGTAGCAGAGCTGGGCGAATTTCGGCAGGAGCGTCGGCGGAAGGTTGTCGATCAGGAAATGGCCGGCATCCTCGAAGAACCGGCTTGCCTTCGTCAGGCCGGCGCCGGAGAGCCCCGTGATGATCGTCATCATGAGGTTCGGCGTGGGGGTTCCGGGGGTCTGCGGCTGTGAAAGGGGTTCCATGGTGTCATTCGCCTCCGCGGTCAGGTGAACAGGTCCAGGACGAGGCCGCGAATCTCGTCGAGAGAGCCGAGAAGCGCCAGGGCCTTGTCTTTCTGGAGGGATTCCCGGGTCATACCGTCGACATCGTGTTTCACGGTCTCGACGAGCTGGTATACCTTCTGCTGGCCGTCTTTCATGCTGCCGAGTTCCTGGCGAAGCGAGAACGTCTCTTTCGAAACGCGGTCCAGATACTGGGCAACGGCATCCTTGTAATCGTCGAGCTTCTCTTCGTCGGGGGACCGGAAGAACACGTCGCCGATGGTGCGCACCTTGTCGAGCATCTGACGCAGATCGCCGTCGAGCACCTGCCGCCTGGCTGTTTTCACCGCCGAGCTGAAGCCGACGTGATCCGCTCCGCCCGAGGTTCCCGATGATTTTTTCGCCGTTTCGCGCCGCGCCGGGTCGACGGCGGGCCCCTTCACCTTGATGTCAACCATGGAGCGTCCCCGGGCCCGTCACAGGTCCGTTCCGCACAGGACGACGCGGTTACGGCCGAGTCCCTTGGCCTGGTACATCGAGCTATCGGCCTTCTGGATGAGCTCGTCCTTCGAATCGGCGTTCAGGGGGAAACCGGCGACGCCGATCGAGATGGTGCAGTGCAGGGGCGGCTGCCCCGATGCGAGCGCAGGGAATTCGAACTTCGCCGTGTCGCGCCTGATGCGTTCCGCGACAACGCGGGCATCCGATTGCGTCGTTTCGGGCAGGATAATGACGAACTCCTCGCCGCCGTAGCGGGCCGCGACATCCGTCGACCGGATGTTGCGTCGCAGAATCAGGCTGACTTCGCGGAGAATGATGTCGCCCTGCTGGTGGCCATACTGGTCGTTGATCATCTTGAAATGATCGATATCACACAACAACAGGGAAAGGGTGGAATTATACCGCCGGCTCCGTTTCACTTCCTCGTCGAGGCGGAGCTGGAAATAGCGATGGACATACAATTTCGTGATCGAGTCGGTGATGGCAAGCGAGTACAGGCGGGCGTTCTCGTAGGCGATGACGGCCTGGGAAGCCAGCGTCGTGAAGAACTCGAGATCATTCTCGGTGAAGGGCTCGCCGTTGATCTTCTGGCCGATTTTCATCACGCCGTAGATCTCGCCCTCTTTGAGAAGGGGAATGTAGACAGAGAACGGCAGCGGGCGATTCACTGCCAGGTAACTCTGGAAATTGGACGCCTTCGTCAGCTCGTGGGAAAGAATCGGCTTCTTTTCCTTTTCGAGCGTCGTCATGGCCCACGATTCGGCGGGATCCTTGGTCAGCCCGTCGACCTCTTCGGTAGAAATGCCTTTGAAAGCCTTCACTTCGAGGTCCGGCCGGTCTTCCGCGGAGAGCATCAGCACGCCCTTGTTGGCCCAGACCGTTTCGAGGAACATGTCGATCGAACTCTTGATCAGCTCTTCGAGGTTGAGCGTCGAGCTGAGCACTTTGCCGGCCTGCTGGAGCGCCATCAGGTTGAACACCTTCCGGTCGAGCTCGTTCTTCGTGCCCTCGGATTTTTCGTAGAGCATCGCATTGTTGATCGAGGTGCATGCGAGACCGACGACGGCCTGGATCAGCTGCCGATCCGCGTCGGAATAGACGCTTCCATCCTTCTTTTCGCCGAGAACCACGATACCGACGAAATGGTCCTTGATGCGCATCGGAAACATGTTCCGGATCGACCGGACAGCGTCGGTCTCGAACTCGGCGGCCATCAGGGTCAGGTCGGTTTCAGCCGGCACCCAGCACTCCTCGGCAGATAATATACTTATAGCTATTTTATTATCCGAGTAGAACCGGAACTTCGCGAACAGTTCGGGCGGGAAGCCGAGAAGGTCCTTGATCGTGATCATGTCGGTGCGTTCGTTGTAGAGCATGATCGCCGCGCCGGTCGTCCCGATGCGCTCCATGAAGAGAGTCAGCAGCGTCCGGATGAGGGAGTCGATGCTGAGCGTCGTGCCCATCGAGCGGCTGGCCGAGTACAGGACGGACAACGAGTCGACCTTCTGGGCCAGCTCCTTGTTCATGCTGCTTATCGTCTGCATGTAGTTCTCGATCGCGCCTCTCGACTCGACGAGCGTGCTGACGATCTTCGACATGCCC
Source organism: Candidatus Ozemibacteraceae bacterium (assembly GCA_017998915.1). GTDB lineage: Bacteria > Muiribacteriota > Ozemobacteria > Ozemobacterales > Ozemobacteraceae > MWAR01. The sequence goes on along the minus strand of JAGOCE010000022.1, from coordinate 3,493 downwards.
TGGTGGACATCCTGGACCGCGGCGAACTCGATCTTCTCGAGGTTCTGATCGAAATCGCCGTCTGCGATATTGTCCGATATCTCGACGAAGCGCCGGAGCGGCTTCATGATGCTCCGGTAGATGATGACCTGGACAACCACGGCGGTCGCGGCCGCGATGGCCACATACGGCACGAGCGGGAACTCGATGCCGTTTTTCCGGAAAACGAACCAGCCTGCCGTCCAGACGGTAAGCAGGTAAGCCTGGATTCGCAGGGTGAAATTCATGCCCGGACCTCGCAGCTCAGGCTCAGGGAGAAACGGGCGTTGAGGGCTTCCGCAACGTCACGAGACACCTGCGCGACGTCACGGTCGGCGGGAATGACGAGATACCGGCCCGGCTCGGCCGCGGCTGCCGCGAGATACCCTTCACGAACGCGGCGGTGAAACGCGAGTTCTTCGGATTCCATGCGGTCAGGCGCGCCGCGGCCGGAGGTCCGGACTCGTTCAAGCCCCTTCTCGGGCGGCAGATCGAACAGAACCGTGGCGTCCGGCAGAAACTCGGGGCCCAAAAAATCGATATGCAGTTTCCGGATCGCGGCGACGTCAATCCCGCGGCCGTATCCCTGGTAGGCAAGGCTGCTGTCGAAATAGCGGTCACACAGAACGACGCAGCCGCGCGCCTTGGCCGGCCCGATGACCTTTCGCCAGTGTTCCGTCCGCTGGGCGAGCATCAAAAACACTTCTGTCTCGGGTTCCAGGGAGATGCCGGTTTTGTCCAGGAGGATACTGCGGATGCGGTCGCCGGCGGTCGTACCGCCCGGCTCACGCGTGAGAATCACGGTACGTCCGGCCGCCTCGAGATCGGCCGCAAGTCGCCTGATCTGGGTGCTCTTGCCACTGCCTTCGGGCCCCTCGAACGTGATGAACAGCCCCGGCAATTGGCTCGGGGCTGTGGTTCCGGTGGCAGGCGGGTGCATCATCGGGTCGAAGACGCCTTTCAGCCCAGCTCGAAAAACTCGTTGAGCTTCGTGAGGCGGAAGACGTTGAGCACGGCTTCCGTCGGGTTCGCGATGACCATGCGGCCCTGACTGCGAAGGATTTCCTTCTTGAGGTAGACGAGCATGCCAAGACCGGAACTGTCGATGTATCCGACGCTGTTCATTTCGATCACATACGTCCAGACGCCCTCCTCGAGCTTCTCGAGAACGATCGCCTTGAGCGTTTTCGCCTGATGGACATCCAGTTCCCCGTCGAGGACGAAGGTCGTGCGCTGATGTGCAGCATCCCGTTGTATGTCTATCTTCACATGGGGCCTCCGGTCGTGAAAAGAGGTTTCAGCAATTTTACCATACGTAAGGTCACCGTCCCCGTGGGGGGGTCTGTTGAATATACCACGTCGTCCATGATGTTGCGCATGATATAAACGCCGAGGCCCCCTTCTTTGTGTTCATCGAGGTCCGGGAGGGGGATCGCGTCGGGCTTGAACCCGGAATCTTGATACATGACGCGAATCAGGTAGAGAATCGGGGAAATCTGGATCGTGACACCGAATTTTTTCGTCGAGTCGTATTTGAACGCGTGCTTGATGACGTTCGTGCAGGCTTCTGTCACAGCGAGCTTGATGTCGTTCAGCAGCGTCTCGTCGAGAAGCAGCGAATGGGCGCTCGCCTCGAGAAGGCGCCGCACGAGAGCCAGGCAGCGCGGATTGCCCGACAACTCGAGATCGACGAGTGTCGTCTTGTCGGGCGCAGAATCTATCAACTTCTCTATGTCGTATCCGCCGGAAACGGGCACCTCGAGCAAGATCCTTTCCAGGCGCGTCAGATCTTCAGGGCCAACTCCGGTTCCGATAGTAGCACGGCCTGCCGGATCGCGTCCACCCTTGCCGCGCGTCCAAGTTCGCGATACGTTTTCGCGAGCAGCATCTGGTACTCGGCCGCGTGAGGATCGAGGAAGACAGCCGTCTCCAGGTGCTTCGCCGCGCGATCCGTCTGCGCCAGATCCTCGAAGCCGAGATAACATCGGGCGACCGCCGCATGGGCGGGGGGCAAGTCGGGGTGTTCCCGCGCGATCTTCTCGCAGAGTTTCAGGTTCTGGTTCAGCGCCCGGAGCCGATCGGCCCCCTTGAGGAACTCGAGTTGAGCCTCCATCAGTCCCCAGCGGGACCACGGCGGCGCCTCGTTCATCGATGCCGCCTTGTTCCAGCTCAGGAGTGCGCGACGCGACCATTCCTCGCGCTGCGTCGAGCGGCGCGCCATGATCGTCTGGGCGACGGCGAGATCGTATGCGGGCCAGGGGTCGATCTGGGACGATTTCACCTGCTCCTGGGCCGTTCCGAGGAACTCCATCAGCAGGTTTTTCCCGCCGGCCTCGCTCTCGTGCGACATCATCTCGACGATCCGGCGCCGGTACAGCCCGTTGTCCGGAAACAGATTCTTGAGAGACGTATAACACCGCCGCGCATCGCCATGGAACTGGAAATTCTCGTGGAGCTTTGCCAGGGCATGCAGCTGGGTCGGGTCGGAACTCTGCCTGACCACCTCCTGGAGATGGTGCGCCGCCTTCTTCACGTCCCCCCGTGCCCGGAAGACCAGCGTCAGGCCACGTTGCGCCCATGGGTCGTCGCCGTTGCGGTACAGGGCCTCCTCGAACAGTTCTTGGGCCCTTGCCAGCGCCTCGGTCTGGGAACGGGTCCCCATGCCGAAGATATACTGCGCGAATCCCTCGACCAGCGCCGGCACCGGACTGTTTTTGCCCAGCCCCGACAGATCGGCCTGGACATGCTTCATCAGCGAGCCAAGCATGTCGCGCTCGAACCGGTCGCCCTTGATCTGGCCACGCTTGAGCCTGAGGAACGCGATATGCGCCTCGACGTCTCCCGGCTGATCCTTCAGCGCCGAAGCCAGAAGTTCGATCGCAAGCGTCTGCTTCTCCTCGCTTTCATACACCCGCGCAAGCTGACGGCTCACCCAGACGTCGCGCGGATCGGCGGCACGCACCTTCGAGAGCATCTCCGAGGCCCGGCCAAACGCGCCGATACGAAGACAGACATCAGCCAGAAGACGCATCCAGGGGGTTTCGCGCGGCACGAGTTCGAGGGCTCGATCGAGCCTCTCGACCGCAGTGAGGAGAAACCGTTTTTTGATCGCCTCGCGGGCCTGCTGGACAAACTGTTCGCCGTCAGCACGGGCTTTCTCGATGCGAATGAGTTCGGGAGCCTGATACGCCCGCGCGCACGTCGGATCGAGTCGGGAAGCGGTTTCGAAAGCCTTCTCGGCCTCTTTGAACGTGCCAAGCCGGATCAGGGTTTCCGCCAGGTCACACCATGCGTCGGGCGTCGCCTGCCCGGCCTCGAGGATCGCCTTTTGCGCCTTCGCGACACGCGTGAACTCGCCCTGGAGGCGGGCACAGCGGATGACACCCTCCAGCGCCCAGACGGTTCCGGGAACGCTTTCGAGAAACCGCTCATACTCGGCAAGGGCTTTCGCCGTGTCGTTTTCGGCCTCGAGGAT
>JAGOCE010000330.1 GCA_017998915.1 Candidatus Ozemibacteraceae bacterium | reverse complement strand
TCGGGGAGCTGGAAAAGAGGATCAAGACGCACGACGGTGAGATCGCGCTGATTTTCTCCGCGATTCATTCGATGCTGCACCCCGCGACGAAGAAAAAACGGCAGATCGGCTTCAGAGGCGGAGCGGACGCGTAGATGCAGCACAACCGTTTCATCACTGGGACAGCCAATCGCAGTGAGAGTATGCATTGTGCCGTGACGGGCGGGTTTGAAAACCGCCGCTACGGTTTGCCGTCCCAGTGGTGATGCGGCCTTTGGCGCTGGTGCACTGAGGGCGGATCACGATCCGCCCCTACGGTTCATTGGGGTGCATCGCATCATGCCCTGAAAACCTCTGTGGCTCGGTGTCTCTGTGGTGAAGCGGTTTGCGTGACTCTGTGGTATGATGCGGCCGTGATGAGGATGTCTGAATGACTGGGCAGAACGCCTCGGGCGGATGCGGCACCGAGAGCCTGGGCCTGCCGGGCGGCGCCCTGCTGGCTGAGGTTGGGCGGGAGATCAACGCGACGCTGAGGCCGGCGTTTCTGGCCGGGGCTCTGTTCGGGTTCATGGCCGGGAGCGTGCTGGCGGGCGCCGGCCATTTCGGCATCGTCCCCGGCATGATGATTCCGGCGCTTTGGGCCTTCATCTGCGGCTTCGCCGTGTTCTGTCTGTATCTGCTCGCCCGGCGCGACGCCATTCCGGCGGAAAAGCCTTGGATCGTGGTCTTGCCGCTGGTTTCCCTGCCGACGATCATCTTCGCCGTCTCCTGGGCCCTGCTTCCGGCCGGCACCGCGACGTATCTCACCGGGCCGCCGTCGTACCTGTATTTCTTCCTGGTCGTGCTGACGGGGTTCTGGATGCAGGCGCGTGTTTCTATTCTATCAAGTATATTCGCCGCTGCCCAGTTCTTCGCCGCCTACCAGTTCGCGCGGGCGCATCTCCAGCATGTGTCGGGGCCCGACGCGCTGTTCCTGCAGGATCTGAAGGATCCCCTGCTGTGGGGGTTCAAGGCGGCGATGCTTGTCCTGACGGGGATCGCCGTCGGGGTGCTGTCGCGGTCGGTGCGTCGCGTGATTGGGCGCATGATCGAGAAAGAGCGTGAGCGCGCCTATCTCGACCGGCTGTTCGGCCAGTTCGTCAGCCCGGAAGTGCGCGACCGGCTGATGTCGTCCGAAGCCGTGCGCGGCGAGACGCGCGACGTGACCGTGCTGTTCTGCGACATCCGGTCGTTCACGACGCTCTGCGAGGGCATGGAGCCGGCCGCCGTCGTTGACCACCTCAACCGGTATCTCGACGAAATGGTCGTTTGCATCCAGGCCGAGGGCGGAGTGGTCGACAAGTTCATCGGGGACGCGATCATGGCCACGTTCGGCGGGCTCACCCCTCTGGCTTCGCCGTGCGAATCGGCTGTGAAAGCCGCTCTACGCATGCAGCAGGAACTGGCGATTCTGCGTTCCGAATGGACGCTCCAGCAACTGCCCCTGCTCCGGTCGGGTATCGGTATCCACCATGGGCCGGTCCTGCTCGGTCCGATCGGCAGTGAGCAGCGTCGTGAGTTCACCGTCATCGGCGACATCGTCAACACGGCGTCGCGTCTCGAGGCGCTCACGAAGGAATACGATCGCTCGGTCGTCATTTCCGGAGCGGTGTTCTCGATGCTGTCCGGCGAGCTTCAAGGGCGGTTCGGGCCGCTCGGATTGGCGCAGGTCAAAGGCCGCACCGGGACCATCGACATTTTCGGTATATCCCCACAGGTGTGATATAAAGAAGCGGAACCCATGAACATACTCGACATGCGCACGATCGTCTTTACGACGCTGATCACGCATGGCATCTGCACGATGATCATCGTTCTGATGTGGTACAGAAACCGCCAGCGGTATGACGGCCTGTTCTTCAACGTGCTTGATTTCCTCTGCCAGGCCGTTGCGATGATCTTGCTTTTCAACCGGAGTTCCCAACCGCACTGGTGCACCATGGTCGCGACGAACGCGCTCCTGCTGTGCGGAACGTTTTCCGGTTTCATCGGCCTGGAAAAATTCACGGGAAAGCGCGGCCGGCAGTTTCACAACGTTCTGCTGATCGGTTTGTTCGCCGCCGTTCATGCCTGGTTTTCGCTTATACAGCCCGATCTGAACATGAGAAATCTGAACCTCTCCTCGTTCTGGCTGGTTGTCGGACTCCAGGTCTTCTGGCTTCTCGTGTTCCGGGTGGACGCCGGGATGAGGTCCGTAACGCTGGGCGTCGGCCTCGTCTACGGCGCGCTGAACCTGCTCAATTTCAGCCGGGTCGTGCACGCTATCGTGGTGGGAAGCGTGGCGCAGGACTGGTTGCACTCGGGCCCGTTCGAAACTTCCATCATGCTCGGATACAAACTGATCATCATCTCCCTCACCTACGCCCTTGTGCTGATGGTGAACAAGAGACTGCTGCTGGACATGGAATCGCAGGAAGAAAAGTTTTCCAAGGCATTCCACTCCTCGCCCTACGGCGTCATGCTGACCCGGGTCGAGGACGGCCGAATCTTCGAGGTCAACGAGGGATACGCGAAGATGAGCGGCTATCTTCCGGAGGAGATGATCGGCAGGACGACGGTGGGGCTGAACCTCTGGTTGTCGGAAAGCGAGCGTGCCGCCTTCGTCCGGGAAATCGCGGCGAAGGGGTCCGTGCACGATTTCGAGGCGACGATGCGGCAAAAGTCGGGGGAGTTTCGGACAGTCCTGCTTTCGTCCGAAAAACTGACAATCCACGGACAGGACTCGCTTTTATCGACCATCAGCGATATCACCTTCCGGAAACAGGCGGAAGCGGAGCGAGAGAAACTGATCCGGGAGCTCCAGGAAGCCCTGACGAACGTCAAAACGCTGAGCGGGCTTCTGCCGATCTGCTCTGCTTGCAAGAAAATTCGCAACGATACGGGATATTGGGAACATATCGAAGAGTATATAGCTAAGCATTCAGGCGCCGATTTCAGCCACGGCATCTGTCCCGAGTGCGCCAAAAAAATATATCCTGAAGTATTCGGTAAAAAATGATATGTTCCTGATCAGCATCCCATCAATATCGCGGAGGTTGCCCCATGGCTCGCATCACGACTGAATCGACGAATATCGTTTCCCTTCTCCAGAAACTTGAGGAAATTCCCTCGCCTTCGGGATTCACCGATGAAATCGCGCGCTGGCTTCTGGAAACTACCGCGAAAAAGGGGATTTCGGGACGCCTGACCAACAAGGGCGGGGTTCTCATCGGCTGTCATGCGGCGCCGACCCTTCTGGTGTCGGGCCACGTGGACACGCTGGGGGCGATGATCACCCACATCAACGGAGACGGCACCCTCGCCATCACGAAGATCGGCGGCCCGCTCCTGCCGTCGTTCGAGGGAAACTACCTGACGGTCTGCACCGACGGCGGGAAGCGGTACCGCGGAACGCTCCTGCTGAACAACCCGGCTGCCCACGTGAACCGGGCCGCCGAAACGACGGAGCGAAAGCCTGAGAGCATGCACGTGCGGCTCGACGCCCTGGTCCGGCGCGCTGCCGACGTCGAGAAGCTCGGCATCGGGGTGGGCGACTTCGTCTGTTTCGATGCGCGTTTCGAACACACCGACACGGGCTTCGTGAAGGCGCATTTTCTCGACGACAAGGCTGGCTCGGCCGTCATGCTGTCGACCCTGCTCGAACTCGGCCCGGCGAAGCTGAAAAAACTGCCGGTCTGCTTCTTCTTCACGACGTATGAAGAGGTTGGGCACGGGGCCTGCGCCGGGATTCCGGCGTCGGTGCGCGAGATGCTTGTTGTCGACATGGGCGTCGTAGGCGACCGCGTTGCGGGCGATGAGTATTCCGTTTCGATCTGCGCCAAGGATTCTTCCGGGCCGTACGATCTTGGAATGCGCAGAAAGCTGGTTGGCCTCGCCCGGAAGCGGGGGATTCCTCACAAGGTCGACGTGTTCCCCTTCTACGGTTCCGACGGTTCTGCCGCGCTCCGGGCCGGGCACGACCTCCGCGTCGGCCTGATCGGCCCGGGCGTGTCTGCGTCGCATGGGTGCGAGCGGACGCATGAAACCGGCCTCCTGGCTACCAGGAGCCTCCTGGCCGCCTATCTCGACACTCTCGCGTAAAGGGCCGTGCCAAGGACCGAGCGTCTCTGGGAAAGGCGATGTTTCGTTCCGCCGCCAAGGCGCAGATGAAAAACCGGGGGGTGGCGCATCATCAGCGTCACCCCCCGGCGTGTCTCCGGATAGAACGTGGGCTCGAGAAGCCTCAGTAGCCGGCTTCTTTTGCCAGCCCTGACAGCGTCCTGGCATAGGCCGCGGACTCGTTCGTCAGTTGCGTGTATTTCCGGACGGACGCATCGCTACTGATGTAAGCCGGTTTGCGGGAAAGATCGTATTTCGCATACGCAGCCTCGGCATCACGCAGGGAACGGCGTTCACTGCTGGTATGCTCGTCGATATAGTCGGTCTTGTGCGAGGTCAGCCAGCGATACTCGCTGTCGAGTTTGTCGACCTTTCTTCTGAGGGTGTCGAGGCGGTTCTGATGATCCGATGAGCTGCCGGATGAACTATATGGGTCGGTATTCGAATTCGACGAGCCGCCGTTATACGGATCAGTATTCGAGCCTGATGAGCCGCCGCTGTAGGGATCGGTGGTCGAGCCCGACGAATTGCCGGCGTAGGGATCGGTGCCCGAGCCGGATTTTTTCGAGGATGTGCCGGCGTAGGGATCGGTCCCTGAAGAGCCGGAAGATCCGCCATATGGATCCGTGTTGCCGGAACTGCCCGAACCGCTGCCGGCAGGCGGATTTCTCAGTTGGTAATCCAGATCGCGCCTGGCTTCATCGAGTGCTTTGCGCTTTGCGGAAAGATCGCGCTGATACTCCTTTCGGGCGTTTTCAACCGCCCTGTCGTAGCTGACCTCCCATGCTTCGACGCTTCCGCGGGCC
>JAGOCE010000329.1 GCA_017998915.1 Candidatus Ozemibacteraceae bacterium | reverse complement strand
GATATATACTGAGACAGTCGTGTGACCAGCACTTTCCTGGGACCATTTTCAAGATGCAGCAAGGCGATTTCGAGGGCTCTTCGCAGGGGCACACCCGATGCGACCGTCATGTCGATCTGCCACAGCACGTCCATCAGCTCGCCATCGTCGACATGAACCGGAGCGGAGAGCCCTTGGCAGATAAGGCGGTGCGAACCATCCTCCGACACATCGTATGCGTGCATAAGCGCCTCCCTGCGACGGGAAAGAGCATCTTTCATGCCGCACACCGGCAGATTCGTGAGAAACGGCATCAGGTCGGCATGTGAGGGAGTGGGTTCATCCCGAAGACCGGTATATCTTGTGCGAAATCTCGCGCATGGGAGGCCGGCACCTTCCCATCGAGGGGGAAACCTGCATCGCAGAGGAACATCAGGCCGGGACATGAGCTTGAGAAAAGGGGCGGATTCGGGTAAGGTGAAGGAAATCATCGGAGAGAGGGGTCCATTGATGTCCCAGACCGTTCATGCTGCAGATCAGTCCGCGATGGAAACGGAGCTTCGCCGACTCAGGCTCAGGGTGAAACTCTCGGGCGAGATCGACGCCGTCATCGAAACCTGCCTTCGGGAAAAGAAGAACCTCGAGACGACGATGAAGCAGGTCTTTTCGCACCTCGAAAAAGTGCTGAAGCCGGCGGCGATGTTTCTCCAGACCCAGAACGAAGAGCTGATCTACACCATCTACCCGCATGGAATAACCTCCGGGGAACTGGAGGGCTCGTTTTCGGACCTGCTGAGCATCGGCGCAAAAACGATGCTGCGGCGCGGAACCAACGACTGGTTCGTGATGCCCCTCGACATGGCCGGTGAAAAGATCGGCACGTTCGGCTTCGCGTTTCCCGTGGGGCACGGCCACGCCGACGACGAGGTGTTCGAATGGCTCGAGGCCGCTGCCGAAGAGCTCGACAACTACTTTTTCGGCATCCAAGAAAGCCGTTACAAGCACATGACGATCATGGAGATCCAGCGCTGCATGAAGTCGCGCCGGCTGAACGAGGCCATCGACATGGCCGTCAGCATTCTCAGCGACATGGTCCCGGTCGATGAGTTGGTCCTGTTATATATCGACGAGGATCTCGACGGCCGGAAGATAGTGCAGTATTCGATATATAGAAATTACAATAAAATATTCGATTCGGCCGACAAACCGATGCCCGAACTCGAAGAACTGATCAAGGCGGGCGTCGACATCGTCGTTCCCGGCAACAGGGAAATCGAAACGGTCTTTCCGTCGGCCGGCAGCAGTGAAACCGTGCTTCTCGACGGTCTGGTCGTAGAAACGCTCGTCGGGAAGATGATCATCAGGCCGCCGGCGGGATGCGGTCTTTCCGTCAGCAGTCGGGAGATCGTCCAGGTGTTCGCGGAGACGCTGCGCCAGCGGTTGGTCGATTTCAATCGCGAAAAGAACATGCTCCGCCAGTTCTTTTCCCCGGAGGTCACCCGGCGGCTTCTCCGGCTTGAGGATTACAAGGAAAAATACCTTTCTCCGCGCAAGGCGGATATCGGCATTCTGTTCGCCGACATCAGTGGGTTCACGAAGATGAGCGAGCAGGTGCTGAGGGACCCCCAGCGCATCGCGAAGTTCATCGACACCTGGTCGAAAGCCGTCGTCGAGCGGGTGTTTCCCCTCAACGGCGCTCTCGACAAGATCGTCGGCGACTGCGTCATCATTCTGTTCGGGCCGCCGTTCTACGACGCCCCGGCCGCCACGGTCGCAACAAACGTCGTCCAGGCAGCGATTGCGATCAGGACATTCACCGACGAGTTTCTCGCCTCACCCGAGAATCGGGATATCCAGCAGTCGCCCTTCTACAGGGATTTCGGCGTAGCGATCGGCATCAACTACTGCTCGGCCGACGTCGGTCTGATCGGGCCAAACCAGGATCTGACGGCGTTCAGCAGCGGCATGAACAACACCGCCCGGCTGCAAGGCCTCGCGAAACACGGCGAGATACTGCTGACCCCGTCGGTGAAGGAGCAGGTCGAAGCGGCAGGCACCTCTCCCTGGTCCTTCAGCGGCCCGAACTCGGCGCCGGTCAAGAACGTGAAGGAGCCGCTCGTCTACTTCAAGCTTGAAGACGGAAACGCCTGAGCCGATCTGGCACGTGTATATGCTCGTCTGCAGAGACGGCAGCATCTACACGGGCGTCACCACCGACGTCGACCGGCGCGTTCGCCAGCACAACGAGGGCACCGGAGCCCGCTATACGCGCTCGCATCGACCGGTGCGGCTCGCGTTCACCGAGCCGTGCGGCGGCCGGAGCGACGCCCTTCGGCGCGAACTGGCGCTGAAAGCCCTGACGCATGACGAAAAACGGCTGATGATTTTGGCTGCGGAAGTGAAACCGACGGCACGCCGAAAAACGGCCGTTCCCCCGGACGCTCAAGGCTCGAGACGGACGACCAGGCAGGTGAAATCATCTTCCAGGCCGCGCGTTCCAACGAAACGCTGAACCGCGTCGCGAATCGCGGCGACGAGTTCCCCGGCCGGCAGCGGGGCGCCCAGGCGGACCACATCCTTGATCCGTTCGAGGCCAAACATCTCCCCGTCAGGGTTTCGGGCTTCTGTTACACCATCCGACAGGAAAACGATGATGTCGCCCCTGCGCATCGACACAGTGGTGCAGGAATAATCGAGAACATCGCTGATACCCAGCGGGGGGCGGGTGGAGTCGATCGTGAAGAACCGGCTTTCTTCCTGCCTGTAGACCAGGACGGGAGGATGGCCGCAGTTCACGATCTGAAGAGTCTTCTGGTGCATGTTCAGCCGTGCGAACACGAGGGTGACGAACGCGTAGAGATTCGCGAGCCGGGCTGCCAGTTCCCCGTGCACCATGCCCAGCAGGGCTTCGGGCTCGGGCAGACGACGTCCCTCGCGGGCCAAAAGCCTCGAGAGCGAGCGCAGGAAGGCAATGCGCGCGGCGGCGCCGATCAGCGCGGCGGGGGTTCCCTTGCCCATGACGTCGCCGATGACGAGATCGTAGATGTGCTCGCGGATCGGGAAAAAGTCGTAAAAATCGCCGTCGACCTCCATCGAAGGGATCGATACGGCATCCATGCTGATGGAAGGCGGGCAGGCAGGCAGTCTGCCGAACAACAGGTTCTGCTGGATCTCGGCTGCGACGGCTGCCTCCTGGGCTCGGGCCTTTTCGAGCGCCTCGCGGGCCTGGCGAAGCGAAGCTTCGGCCTCCTTGCGCTCGGTGATGATCTGCGCGACGAGCATGCCGGCCATGACGGCGGAGTTGCCGGTTCTGACCGGCACGAGCCGCATCTCGATCACCTCGCCGGCATACGACATCTCCTCGACGACCGTTTCGCCCGCCAGGGTGCGTCGGCAGAATCCTTCGATGGTTTCCGAGACGTCGCCCGGGAAGACCTCTCGCACGGTTCTTCCCTCGAGGCGCTCCGGAGTCAGGCCCCAGCGCGCGCCCGCCTCGCCCTCGGCGACGAGGAACCGTGTTTCACGGTCGAACAGCAGCACCATGCCGTTTGGATAATGACTGGCCAGCAGACGGTATCGGAGTTCGCTGCGGCGGCGGATCTGCTCGTTGCGCTGCCTTACGATCTCCTGGCGGAACACCGTGCCCCCGATTTCGAGAAGCTGGCGTTCCCAGACGGTCCAGCGTTTGAGAGCGTTGCGCTCGGAAAAGCCGAGCACGGCCCGCATCCGGCCGTCGAGACGGAGGGGCCACAGGAGATAGCCGCGCAGCACCTTCGGCGGCCCTTCGAGAACGGCCGCCACGGCTTCCGAGTTTCGTTCGAGTCGTTCGAGCAGCGCAGGATGTTTCTGAAGCGCAGGCAGGTGGTTCCACTCGGGGAAGGAACCGACGTCCTGCGAGCTCACGAGAACATCGTGGAATTCGGTCAGGTGTTCATCCATGAGCCAGAGGAACGCGGAATCGACGCCGATGAAGCCGGCAATGCGCCTGAGCGCGGCCCTGATGCGGGCCCGGAAATTGAGCATGCGGGAGGCCAAAAGTTCGTCCGAAAGCTGGTCGAGCAAGCCGACGAGCGATTCGAGATACTCGAACGAGACATCTTCGGGAATGGGCATGTACACAGGATCGACTGATTTCCGTTGCGCCTGGGAATTCAGTTCCTGTTCATCCAGAACATGGATTCTGTTCCGGGTTTCCATGCCTCCTCACCTCTGCATGACAATGAACATAGCAAGTTTCGTACGAGAAGCTCTGTCGAAGCGTACCCCGGGAATGCGTGGCAATGAACCATCGGTATTAATTCCTGCCTGGAACGTACCAATGATGGCTCCCATGCGCTCTCCTGCTCGTGCGAAGCCTGTCGAAGCACGAGCAATTCTCGCCCTTCGACAGGCTCAGGGCAAACGGGTGAATACCGCTGCGATAGGGAAAAACAGGACAGTACCGGGGATATTTTCCTTTTTTTGCCCCGTCCGTCGTTCAGGCGGCCTGCCAGCGTTTCAGGATAAGATCGCGGGCGAGCGTGATGTAGGCCCGTTCCTGAACGAATATTTCGAGCGTGATCGTTCCGTCGTAGATTTTTTTCAGGCCGGGAACGAAGGCATCCCAGTCGATGCGGCCGGCTCCGGGAGGCAGGTGCTGATCTTTGGAACCATCGTTGTCGTGGAGGTGGACATGGACGAGTCGGCCGGCGAACGCCTGGGCGAATTCGAGCGGATTTCGCCGGTTCAGGTTGAAATGGCCGACATCGAGATGAAATCCGAGGTCGGGATGGTCGCTCAGGAGTTTTTCGAGGTTTTCCCGGGTTTCATGCGGAGAACCGACCGGCTCGAACATCAATCCCACTCCGAACTCCCGTGCCGCCGCCTCGATCTCGTGCAGCGATTCGCTCTGCCAGGCAAGCCCCTCTTCCGCCGTGAACATCGATGTCGGCCAGCTCGCATGGATCGTCACCC
>JAGOCE010000328.1 GCA_017998915.1 Candidatus Ozemibacteraceae bacterium | reverse complement strand
GATCGGGACGGCGGGTGGAAGAGCGTCGAACAGCTTCTTCCGGTCTTCTAGACTCATGGCCTCGGGCATCTGGTGCATGGTGCCGAGGGCAAGCTTGCCTTGTTCGCCGGCGTTGCGGGGAAGCATCACTCCCATGGTCCGGAAGTTGTCCATGATGAAGGCACTGCAGTCGCGGGCGTTGAACATCCCTCCCCAGCCGTAGCGTTGGCCGAGGAACTTGAACGCCTGGGTGATGATGTTGCGCGGCGTGAAGGGCAGATACCCGAGATGCACCTCGTCAGTCCGGGAGATGAGGCCAAGGCCCCATTCCAGGTTCCCGCCCGTCCCTCTGATGGGAAGCTTGACGACGTAGTTTCCGACCGGATGCTGGCCGTAAATCTCGAGAGGGATCTCCTCGCGCGAGGCAAGGGGGATCCGGACGCCCATGTCGAGCAGGAGTTCCGAGACGTCCGTCTTGATCGGATTGTAGCCCGTGAACACGCGCTTCCCGGTGACGACGAGGAAGTGCGGGGTGTCCAGGTAGTCGAACAGGGTGCGTGAATCGGTGAGGGCCACGTCTTTCACGGGAACCCAGGCGAGATAATTGTAGGCCTGGGCGAAATACCACTCGCCGTCGGCGCTCGTGTGGAGAATGACGAGCGGCTCGACGGGATAGAGGGCGGTTTCGATGAACCGGTCGAACTCGTAATCGTCGGGCTCGTTGAACACGCGGTCGAAGGTCGGAAAGGTGCGCATCTCGGTGCGCCTGACCGTGATGCCATACCGGACCATGACCCGGGAGGGAATGGCTGCGAGATCGATGGCCTGCTCCAGGCGGTCGAAATACGCGCCGGTGAGTTCGCTGCCGTTCATGAACTTCTGTTTCGATGGGCGGGAGCTGACGGCAGAGACCATCCCGCGCACGGCATCACCGGTCAGGATGCGGCGGTAGTAGCGGAGGTCCTCGAGGGGTTTGCACTCGCGGGCGCTCCGGTGGTTATACCGCCGGATCTCCTGGGGTGTCATGATGATCTTGTCGGGCTCCGCCACGCGGGCGATCCAGAACGAGGGATCGAGCATTTCGTCGATAACGCCTGGGATATTTGGTTCGAACTGGACGAACCTTCTTTCGTCGGGAGTTGCGAATGCCAGAGACGCCATTCCGATGAATGCCAGAAAAACCGCTGCCGCGATCGAGAGCGAACGCGGACCGTGAGAGGTATGATTACTAGTGTATATCGATGAATATATCATTCGAGGAAATCCTTTTCAGTCGACGTCGACGGGGGCGATGTGCAGGTCGGCCTTTTCGAGGGGCAGGAAGGGCAGCAGGAGCATGCCCGGCATGGCGCAGACCAGCGTGGCGACAAAAAAGCCGGCATAACCGAACTGTTCCTGGATGTAGCCGCTGACGATGCCGGCGAACATGGCTCCGAGGGCCATCAAGCCGGTCGAGATCGCGTAATGCGCCGTGGGGTAGTTCGAGCCTTGGGTGATGAACATGAGATAGACCATATAGGCGGCGAAGCCGAAGCCGTACCCGAACTGGTCGCAGCCGACAATGAGCGTGACCCAGGATTTATCGGGGTGGGTGTATGCAGCCCAGATGTAGAGCAGGTTCGGAATGTTCATCGCCAGCACCATCGGCCAGAGCGAGCGCTTGATGCCGAACCGTGAGATGATCATGCCGCCCGCGATTCCACCGATGACCAGTGCCGCGACGCCTACCACGCCCGTGATGAAACCGACATCACTGGTCGAGACGCCCAGCCCGCCTTTTTCGACCGCATCGATCAGAAACGGGTTGGACATCTTGCTCACCATCGACTCGCCGAAGCGGTACAGCAGGATGAAGCCGAGCACGATGGGAAGGTGGGCCTGGGAAAAATACTCTCTGAATGCCGCCCTGAACGGAAACCCGTCGGATCGGCCTTCGTCGCGACGCGGTTGGGGCATCGAGTAGAAGCCGGCCACGACGCACAGGGCGTAGACCGCGGTTCCGGCCCAGATGACTTTTTGCCAGACCGGTGCCAGGGACGCGCCCTCCGCGACCTGCAGTTCGAGCTGGCCGGCGAGGTAGATCAGACCGCCGTTGCAGAAAACGTTCGCCAGGCGATACGCCGTGCCGCGGATTCCCACGAACCAGGCCTGATCCTCCTCGGAAAGGGCGAGAAGGTAGAACCCGTCGGCGGCGATATCGTGCGTCGCAGACAAAAACGCCAGGCCGGTCAACACGACGAGCGTGGGCATCAGGAAGGAGCCCTGGACGATCGAGAACGACTCGATGATCAGGAACGCAATGACCGCCAGCTGGCAGCCGACGATCCAGCGGCGCTTCGTCGAGTGGGCGTCGACCAACGGGCCCCAGAGCATCTTGATGATCCACGGCCAGGTGATGAGGCTTGTCCAGAGGCCGATGTCAGCGTTCGAGATGCCGAGCTTCTTGAACATGGTCACCGAGACGGTGCTGACCATGAAATAGGGAATGCCTTCGAGAAAATACAGGGCGGGCACGAACATCCAGGGGTTGCCCGAAGTTTTCTGGCTCACGAAAAGATCCTTTCGAAGAGATACCAAGACCGCTTCCCACAGAGGAACAAAGACACAAGGGTTTTCCCGGTCGGATCGTGATCCCCCGGATTCTGTCGGCAGCATACCATTCACCTCGAGATCCGATCAACGGTCCTTCCTGATTCGCACGACCGTTTCGCGATGATTGGCAAGCCGCCGAGAGGTGCCCATGGTAAAATGACCGCCGACAAACATCGGGACGGGAAGGAAAAGACCATGGAAATCATCATTCAGAAAAACCGCCTGGATGCATGCAGGATCGGAGCCCGCATCATCGCGAAGCTGCTTCGGGAGAAGGAAAAGCCCGTTCTGGGCCTGGCGACCGGCGGAACGCCCCTTCCCCTGTATCAGGAGCTCGTTCGCATGCATCGCGACGAAGGGCTTTCTTTCGGGCATGCCGTGAGTTTCAACCTCGACGAGTATGTGGGGCTCGATCCGAAGCATCCGGCCTCGTTTCGGGCCTGCATGGAGGAGCACCTGTTTCAGCATGTCGACTTCGCCCCTGGAGCAACGCATCTTCCCGACGGCCTCGCGACCGACATTCCGGCCTCCTGCGCCGCCTACGAACAGTCGATCCGCGATGCGGGCGGAATCGATATCCAGGTGCTCGGTATCGGCTCTGACGGCCACCTCGCCTTCAACGAACCTACTTCATCGCTCCGGTCACGCACCCGCCTCAAGACCCTCGACGAAGAGACGCGCCACGCAAATGCCTCCCCGTTCGGCGGCCCTGACAACGTGCCTCATCACGTGCTGACCATGGGCCTGGGGACGATCATGGATGCCCGCTGCTGCCTCCTGCTGGCGTTCGGTGCCTCGAAGGCGCCTGCCGTGCGCGACATGGTGGAGGGACCGGTTACGGCCTGGTGCCCGGGAAGTATCCTCCAGTTTCACGAGAAGGCGATCGTCCTGCTCGACGAGGAAGCCGCCGGGATGCTGAAGCGCCGCCGGTATTATCTCGATGTGTATGCCGGCAAACCCGGGTGGCAGCACTACTGAAGCGAGGAACTCTTTTTCTTATGGAATCAAGAATATAATATATTTATATATAATAAGGGGAAGACGGCATGAAGGACGGCCCGACGAGTGTTGTAGCCCATGAGCGATCGACGACGGCGAAGTATCCGAAGGGGCTGTATTTCCTGTTCGCCACCGAGATGTGGGAACGGTTCAGCTTCTACGGCATCTCCGCCGTTCTGATGCTTTACCTGACCACGCGGCTGGGACTGTCCGACAACGACGCGTCGCTCGCCTCGGGCGCCTACATGGCCTTCACCTTCATGACGCCGATCCTGGGCGGCTTCGTGGCCGACAAACTGCTTGGCCTCCGCTACTCGGTCGCGACGGGTGGTTTCCTGATCTTCGTCGGGAACCTGGTCCTGGCTTGGCGCGAGAGCCTCGCCTTCGTTTTCGCCGGCCTGGCCTGCGTCGCGCTCGGAACCGGCTATCTGAAGGCGACCGTATCGGTCATGGTCGGAAAACTGTATCCCGAAGGCGATACCCACCGCGACAGCGGCTACACGCTGTTCTACATGGGCATCAATCTCGGGGCGCTGATGGCTGGCGTTCTGATGGCCTGGGTGGCCCGAAACTACGGGTGGCATAACTGTTTCTATCTTTCATCTGCCGGCATGTTCCTTGGGCTGATCGCGTTCCAAATCGGCGTTCCGCATTACAACAACGAAGCCGACGGCTACAAGGCGGGAAGGCTGCTGAAACGCACGATCGTTCTGCCGAATGTCGTCTGGCTGGCGCTCGGCACCATCGCGCTCGGCGCATTGATGGTGTATCTGTTCCACAATCCCGGCCAGACCAAGATCGCGATCACCTACCTCAGCATCGCCATCGTCGTCGGGATTTTCGGCCTCGCCCTCTCGTGCAGCGATACCGGCGAGCGCAACTCGATCTTCGCAATTCTGATCATCATCCTGGCGGCAATCTGCTTCCAGTCGGTGTTCAAACAGATGTATACCTCGCTTCCCCTGCTCGTGGACCGCGTCGTCGACAAGACGTTGTTCGGCATCCCGCTCGAGGCATCGTTCTTTGCGCTGGTGCCCAATTCGCTCACCGTCATCCTCTTCGCCGGCCTGTTCACCTGGCTCTGGGCGAAACTCGCCGACCAGGGCCGAAACCCGTCGATCCCGATGAAGATCGTCTTCGCGCTCTGCTTCGCGACCGCGAGCTCCCTGCTCCTGGCGTGGGTGGCCAACGGCATCGCCGCTACCGGAATCAAAGCGTCTGCATGGTGGATCGTGCTGGGAATAGGCATTCTCACGCTGGGCGAACTGAACATCCTGCCGATGGGCCTTTCCGCCGTCAGCGCATTGGCGCCAAAGCGGTTTGCCTCGTTCCTGATGGGCGCCTGGTTCCTGTGCGCCTCGCTGGGCGGGTATTTTTCGGGCTTTCTCTCG
>JAGOCE010000327.1 GCA_017998915.1 Candidatus Ozemibacteraceae bacterium | reverse complement strand
GCTCGTCGGGTATCATCAGGTCGAACGGCTGGGAGATGGCAGGTTCCGGAAATACGAGAAAGAGCGCGGCCGCCAGGATGAGGAGGGTGGACATCCTGGAGAACAGCGAAGCTTCCCGTGCAAACCCGAGTCGGCGACACATCACTCCCCCTATCGGCAAGAGGCGGGGAGTTCGTTATTCCCTTCGGGAAGAGGGCAAAAACAAAACCGCCCCCCGCGAACGGGGAGCGGTCGTTGAATCGTGGTTCGGATTAGTTGCCGGTCGCCGGAGCCGCGGGGGCTTCGGGGGCCTTCTCTTCGGCGGGCTTTTCGCCGGCGGCCGGAGCCGGGGCAGCCTTCATGCGCTCTTCGATCTTCTTCTTGACTTCGTCGAGCTTGGCCTTGGGTACGTTGAGGGTGATCTTGGCGGCGGTATCGACGGCCTCGACCTTGATCAGGTTGAGGACTTCGGCGGCTTCAGGGGTCTGGCCGGCGAGCATCTTGATCATGGCGAGGAAGCCGTTGAGGGAGGTCATGACCTGGTCCATGTTTTCCTTCTTGTCGACTTCGCCCGTGAAGTTGAAGGTGAGGTCGGCATCATAGTTGAAGGAGAAGAACAGGGAGTTGACGGCGGCGAGAGGGGCGGCCTGCGGGTTGGCCTTGGCCTGGTCCTTCAGGGTCTGCGGGATGATGCCCACGCCCCAGAGGGTGGCGCCGGTGTCGACCTTCTTCAGGAGACCGCCGAGAGCGGCGTTGGCGGCGATGTTCTTGGCCTTGGCATTCTTCACGTCGACAACGGTCTTGATCGCCGGGAGGGTTCCCACGACGGCGGTGGTGTTGTCGAGGAACACGCCCATGCCGTCAGCTTCCTTCTTGCCCTTCACGGCGTCGAAGCCTTCGAATTTCTCGATCGAGACGTCTTCAGCAGCCTTCTTGTCGCTCTTGATGGACTCGAGAATCTTGGCGACTTCGAAGTTGCCGTCGATGAGAACGCCTGCATCCTGCTTTTCGGACTTCGGATCGTTCTTGGGGGCGGCGAACACGACGACGTTCTTCAGGTGCTTGAAGGGGTCGATGCCGGTCTTGGTGACGAACTCTTCATAGGCTTTCTTCTGATCGGGCGACTGCTTGGCCATGCCATCGTCGATCTGCTTTTTGATGGCTTCGGTCGAGAACATCTTGCCCAGATTCAGGTTCAGCAGGAACGCGGTGTTCTCAGGAACGAGCTGCATCAGGTCGCCGGCCATGGCGCTCATCGCAGTGGCGGCCAGCAAAAGTACGGTTACCAGAAAACGTTTGGTCAACATCGGTCGATCCCTTTCTCCTCATGATTTCATCATTCGGGCGCTTCCCTCATCGGGTGCGGCCGGATTCCGGAATGATAGACGCGAGCCCGGGGAAAGTCAAGCCTGCTCGGTCGTATCGCGTGACGGATGCATCCTCACCACCGAACGAATGACATCGGCGGCGGATTGCTCGGGACCCGAAACTCGTTCGTGAGGGGAACGCGAAACCGATATCACGCCCGAATACCGGAGGTAGGCTGTCTTGCGCCTTCGGCGGCGTCATGCTACCATTCACCGGCTTCGCGCCACCTTACAAATCAGGACAGACGGATGGCAAACATGTCAGAAAAACAGGAACTGGCCGCTCGACTGCGGATGCTCATCGGTGAAATGCGCAATGCCGGCTTTGCAGAGCTGGAAATCGAATCGACAGACGTGAATGTGCGCATGGTCCTGGGGGCTACCCCGATTTCCGCTCCCGCAGGGACTCCCGACCCGGAACTGACCGGAAGGGCCGAGGATGAAGCGCCAAAGCCGGTTTCCGTGACGGCCGAGCGGGTCGGCGTGTTTTCCTTCGGAAAACAGCGGATCGAGGCCGGAACGAAGGTTACCAAAGGCCAGACCCTCGGGATCATCAAGGGAATAAGCATCCAGGACCAGGTGGTCGCTCCCGTCACCGGAACCGTGGATACCGTTTTCGCTCAGGAAGGCGAGATCATCGATTTCGGCCGTGCACTGTTTTCGATCCTGCCCGACTGACGCCCAGCTGATGCCGATGCGGCGTCACAGCCTTACGTGAGGTGAAACCATGTTCAACAAGATCCTCATTGCAAATCGCGGGGAAATCGCGGTCCGTGTCATCAGAACCTGCCGCAGGCTCGGCATCAAAACGGTCGCGGTTTTCTCGGAGGCCGACCGTCAGGCGTTGCATGTCAGGCTCGCCGATGATGCCTACTGCATCGGTCCGGCTCGGCCCGATCTCTCGTATTTGAATATTCCGAACATTCTTTCCGTCGCCCATGCGACCCAGTGCGACGCAATCCATCCTGGATACGGCTTCCTGTCGGAAAACCCGACGTTTGCCGAGATCACCCAGAAATGCGGTTTCGTGTTCATTGGCCCAAATCATCGGGCGATGGAGCGGATGGGCCAGAAGTCCGTCGCGCGCGATCTGATGATCCGGTCGGGCGTTCCCGTGATGCCGGGTTCGACCGGCAGTGTCGATGATCCCGAGGAAGGGCTGAAGATCGCCCACAAGGTCGGCTTCCCCGTCCTCGTGAAAGCCTCCGCCGGCGGTGGCGGGCGCGGCATGCGCCTGGTCGAAACGGAGGACCGGTTCCGGACGCTGTTCAGCACGGCCCAGGCAGAGGCCCAGTCTGCGTTCGGCGACGGCCGCGTTTACGTCGAGAAGTATCTCCGGAACCCGCGCCATATCGAAGTTCAGATCATGGGCGATCACCACGGCAACGTCGTCGCCCTGGGCGAACGTGAGTGTTCGATCCAGCGCCGGCACCAGAAGCTGATCGAGGAATCTCCGTCCCCGGCCGTGAACGCCGACCTGCGCCGGCGGCTGTGCGAAACCGCCGTGAAGGCCGCGAAAGCGATCGACTACGTGAACGCCGGCACGATCGAGTTCCTGCTCGACGCCGATGGCAATTTCTTCTTCATGGAGATGAACACCCGGCTCCAGGTCGAGCACCCGGTCACCGAACTGGTCACCGGCTACGATCTCGTCGAAATGCAGCTGCGTGTCGCATCGGGCGAGCCGCTTCCCTTCAAGCAGGAAGATGTCACGCCACACGGTTGGGCCTTCGAATGCCGCATCAATGCCGAAGATCCCGCGAACGGTTTCGCGCCGTGCCCGGGTCGTATCAACGATTATCTCCCCGCCGGCGGGCCATGGGTCCGCGTCGACTCGGCGGCCTACACCGGTTACGCGGTGAGCCCGAGCTACGACTCGATGGTCGCCAAGCTGATCGTCTGGGGCCCCGACCGCGAGATGGCGATGGACCGCATGCAGGCGGCTTTGCACGAGTTCCGGGTCGAAGGAATCAAAACGACGATCCCGTTCCACCAGTGGGCTTTTTCGCATGAGGAGTTCCGGTCGGGACAGCTGACCACGGGCTTCGTCGACAAGCACCAGGTGTCGATGATCGCCTACCTGCAGCGGACCGACGAGGAAGATCGTGAGCGCGCGAACGGAGCCGGCGGGAAGGCGGCCGAACATGGCAAAACTCAGGACCAGAACGGCACGGGAAGAGCCTGACCCGAAACGGATCCTGTTCGACGACGTCCCGGACGAGACCGCAAGCGAGTCCGGCG
The DNA here is from genome assembly GCA_017998915.1 of Candidatus Ozemibacteraceae bacterium. Taxonomy (GTDB): domain Bacteria; phylum Muiribacteriota; class Ozemobacteria; order Ozemobacterales; family Ozemobacteraceae; genus MWAR01. The sequence goes on along the minus strand of JAGOCE010000327.1, from coordinate 1,376 downwards.
AGCTGACGCGTGGGGTTCTGACCGTCGGGGATGTCACCCGCCACATCAAGCGGCTTCTCGAGAAAGACAGTCTTCTCGAGGGCGTCTGGGTTCAAGGCGAAGTGTCGAACCTGGTCAAAGCCGCTTCGGGCCACTGGTATTTTTCCCTGAAAGATGCGACGTCGGTCCTGAAGGCCGCTGTCTGGGCCGGGAACAGGCGAAGAATCAAGCATGACTTCAAGAACGGTGACCTGATCGCCGCGTACGGTTCCATCTCGGTCTACGAGCCCCGGGGCGAGTATCAGATCATCGTCACCGACCTGCGCCCGGCCGGCCTGGGGGCGTTGTACGAAGCGTTCGAGAAGCTCAAGGCGAAACTCCAGGAAGAAGGGCTGTTCGACGCCGATCGGAAAAAGCCCCTGCCGTTCCTGCCGCGCGGCGTTGGGATCGTGACCTCGCCGAAGGGCGCTGTCGTGCAGGATATATATCGAGTGATACGTAGGCGGTTCCCGAACATGCCGTTGTATCTCGTGCCCGTGAAGGTTCAGGGGGAGGGGGCGGCGGAAGAGGTCGTGGCGGGAATCAGACGGCTCGATGCCGATCCGCGGGTCGACGTGATCATCGTCGCACGCGGCGGCGGCAGTCTCGAGGATCTCTGGACATTCAACGACGAGCGCGTCGCCCGCGCGATCGTGGCGGCCGATACCCCCATCATTTCGGCGATCGGCCACGAGACGGATTTCACGATCGCCGATTTCGTTGCAGACGAGCGCGCGGCGACGCCATCGGTGGCGGGCGAACTGGCCGTTCCCGTCAAGGAAGACCTGGCGAAGGCGATCGCGGACAGGCGAAGCAGACTTGGGCGTGCCCTGAAGCACATGATCGTCTTCCTGGCCGGACGACTCGAACATGCCCGCTCCTGCAGGTTCCTGAGGAAGCCGGCCCTGCTCGTCGCCGAACGCCGGACGCACGTCGCGAATACCGCCCGAGACCTGGAAACCGCCTGTGAGACGTTCAGGCGCCGATGCCGCCACGCGTGGGAAATGGCTTCCGCGCGGCTGAAGGCGCTCGATCCGCGGGCGGTGCTCTCGAGAGGCTTCATGATGGCGACGGACGAAGTCGGCGTGGTCGTCACCTCCGCCGCGGCTCTGAAAGCCGGACGAAAGCTCGAACTGCAGATGGTCGACGGCCGGGCCCGCGTGGCCGTCGAGAATGTCGAAATCAAAATCCCGGGAGGCACGCGTTCATGAAAAAGGTGTTCGATCGGAAAGAACTCGAGGAGCTCGCAGCTCTCACTCCCGAGATGATCGGAAAACTGTCGTATGAAGACGCCATGGAGCGTCTCGAACAGACCGTCGAGGCGCTCGAACAGGAGGGGACCCCACTCGAGCTCGGCC
>JAGOCE010000326.1 GCA_017998915.1 Candidatus Ozemibacteraceae bacterium | reverse complement strand
TTCGGCGCCGATCGAAAACAATCCGTTCTCGGTGGCGACCCAGAGCCTGTTTTCAAATACCGTCAGCGCATGGACCTGCGCGGACACCCCGCCGATTCTCCGGTAGCTGGGCCTTCGGGCGGGAGGAACCGCGTCGCGTCTTCGAACGAGGCCGCCGGAGGCAGTGCCGATCCAGATGGAACCGGCAAACGAGGCGAGCACGTTGACGTTCCCGTCGGTCCAGCCCGATTCGGGGAGCTCGACCCGGTCGATCGCAGCCGACGCGGTCATGTGCGCAATGCCATCCCACGTCGCAAGCCAGGCGCTTCCGTCATCCCCGACCAGTGCATCGTTCACCCATGCGCTGGGAAGTCCGTCGCTTTCCGTCAGGTTGAGCCACGTGGCGTTGCGGGAGACAAAGACCCCCTCGCCCACGGCCCCGAGCAGCCACGAGCCGGACGCCAGGCGGGCAAACGCATGGAAATGCCTTGATGCCGGTTCAGGTCCGGCGACCAGAGGAAGGCATCGAGCGGCTTCGGGGAGGTAACGCACCGCTCCACCACCGGCTGTTGCGACCAGCAAGGCGCCGTCGTCATCGACGAGAAGCTTGCTGATACGGGATTCCGGCAGGCCGTCCATTCGCGAGGCGACGATCGTGCCGGAAGCCCCCCCGTCGATGCCGATCAGGCCGGCGCCGAATGTTCCTGCCCAGAGTTTTCCTGTGCGGTCCTCGGCGAACGAGCGGATCACGCATGCGTATGCGGTTTTTCTGAGTACCGATCCTGCGCTTGTCAAAGAGCCGAGAGCATGCGCTGTATCGAGAGCCACCGTTAACAAGAGAATCCCCGCGAGGGCCAGAAGGGCAATCTCCGATCTTCGGACTGCCGCCGTCATGATCCGGTCCGTTGCATGCCGAACACCTGGAATCGGTTTTCCGTCATCCGGTACAGAAGACGCAGCTCGCGACCGCGGCGTTTATGATTTTTTTCGAGGTGTTCCTGGGTGGTCTGGGAAACGTCAGCCATGATCCGCACCCAGGCCGAGGCGTGGGGCGGCATTCTTGCGGGGCTTGCGCGGGACGAGGAGCTTGCCGTTCTTGTAGCTCCCGGCGAGGGCCTTGGGGACGCGCATTTCGGATTCCACGAGTTTTGCCTTCATTTCCTGCTCGATGGCCTTGTTCTCCTGGAGCTGAGCGAACGCGAGGGCACGCCGGCCTTCCGCCTTCGCCTGGGCGACCTTCTTGTCGGCCTCGGCCTGGTCGTTCTGGAGCATGGCGCCGATGTTGCGGCCGACGTCGATGTCGGCGATGTCGAAGGAAACGATGCTGAATGCCGTTCCCGCATCGAGACCGGCGTTCATGATGCGCTGCGTGATGAGTTCGGGCTGTTTGAGGACATCGGTATGCGTGTCAACCGAACCGATGGCGGAGACGATCCCCTCGGCGACGCGCGCAAGAACCGTTTCCTCACCGGCACCCCCCACCATCGTTTCCAGGTTGGCTCGGACCGTGATTTTCGCCCGGGCAATGACTTCAATGCCGTTTTTCGCCATGCCAGAGATGTCTCCGGTCGAAATCACCCGGGGTTCGACGCTCATCCGAACGGCATCCAGGACGTCGCGGCCAGCCAGATCGATGGCTGCAGCTCGCTCGAAACTCAGATTCAACTGGGCGCGGCCCGCAGCGATGAGCGCGTTGATCACGTTGCTGATATCGCCGCCCGAGAGATAATGTGCCTCGATGCGGTCGAGATACAGGTTCAGGCCAGCGTTCATCCCTCGGATGTAGGTGTCGACGATCATGTCGCTCGGCACTTTGCGGAGTCCCATGGCGATCAGGGCGATCGGATTCGCGGGCACGCCCGCGGAAACACAGCGGATCCAGGTGCCGAACGGGAAAAACGAGAGTACAACGAAAAACACGAGTATTGAAAGAACGACGAGACCCGCTACGATGATTTGACCCATTCGATCTCCCCTCCACTGGAACTCTGCCTTCATGTTACAAGGGGGTTGCAAGGAGTGTCAAATTGAATACGTCGAAAGGGCGCGTTTCGTTACAGGTATTTCACGCCGGCCTGATTGTCATTCTCCGATCTGCTTTTCGAGTTCGCGAAGTTTCGCCGCCGAGAGAGCATCATCGGGAGTTCTGTACACCTGGCGCTGGAGCCGGTCAATCTCGTTGCGGGTATAGCGGATGAGCCGTTTGAGCACGTCGAGATCCCGTGCGATCAGCTGGTCGTCGTTCGGCAGGAGGGTCGCCAACATCCACTCATCGTAAGCCCTGCGATACTGAGATCGTTCGAAAAAGATCTGCCCCGCGAGCTTGAACAGAGCGAAGTTGGACGGGTCATACCACTTTCCCCGTTCGATGCGCCTGAGGGCATCGTCATACCTGCCGTTGAAGTAATCCCGTTTCGCGGAGGCAAGATAGGAGAGCGCCCGATTCGCGTTCATGACGAGATCGCGCGATTTCTCCGGGTAGTCGCTTCCGATGGGGCCGGAGGCGAGTTCGACCTTCGGCTCGAAGGTCAAAGGCTTGAGTCCCTGTTTGATATAGGTGAAATCGATGGTGGTGCAGCTCGGAATGATGACCGCCAGCCCTCCGAGGAGAACGAGCGCAATCGCGATATACTGCGGTTTGAGCCACTCTTTCATCGAGGGCACCAAGCCTCGTCGCGGAAATTGCCCCGATCAGCGAGGTAGGTTTCCCACACGCGAAGATCGGAGCGGGCATACCGGGCAACCGCAGGCAGACTCGCTGCGCAGACACCGAGGAGGGCCGCCTCCCGCTTCGTGTCCGGATCGCCGGTTCCGTATGCCTTCCGAAGCGAGCGAACCAAGGCCTGGGCAGGCGGGAAATCGCCGTCTCTCTTCAGTCGTTCTTCCATGGCCGCGGCCGGAAGCGGAGACAATACGACCTGCCACAGGGCTTTCGCCTTCCAGAGTTCGAGGGAAGCGCCGATCGTTTCCGACGCCGTTCCTCCGTGCTTCGCTTTCCATTCTCTGATCCAGTCGAGAGTTCCACGGGGATCATCGGCGGGAGCGGGAAGGATGTTCCGCTCGAGGAGATGGGTGAGACGTTCGGGAGGAAGGTTCGAAACGCTCGATGCCAGGCCTGCCGACGGTTCGAGTCGCATCCGGGCACAGTCGAGTTCGACTTCCAACTCGGTGAGATCTGCATCCGGCAGCTTCTGACGCACGAACGCCAGGCCCGCGGTCAGCGACGCCACGCGCTGCTCGTCGTATGCGCGCCTGACACGGTCGAATCCGGAACGGGATTCGCCAAGAAGCCGGTAAAGAACGGCTTCGGCACACGAGGGATGTCCCGGCCACCGGTCGAGAAATCGCGAGAATGCGTCCACCGCTTCGTCCCAGTGACCGAGCAAAAATGCCCGACGACCGGTCTGGAAGACATCGTCCGGCTCGATCGCGAGCGTCCGGGCGGGAAGAGCGACCATCGAGACGGCCGCCACGACAAGGCATGCTGCAAGGGTGTTACGCACTCGGAGTCCTTCTTTCCTTCCCACGGTCACTTCTGTTGCCTCGCACGCTCCGAAAGGGAGAACACGAGGTTGTTATACAGGTCGCGTCCGATCCGCAGCGCCTCGCGGTCGCCGCTGACGCGTACCGCCTGTTCGAGGGTATCGAGAAGGAGATACGCCCCCCGGAACACCTGCGACGCGTCGAAGTTCCAGGCCGAGGCCCACCAGTATTGGCAACTGTAGAGGGCCTTGTCCAGCAGTTCCCGTGAGAGGGTGTCGGCGTCGGCGACTCTTTTTGCGCAGGCCATGACATGGTTCGTGAGCAGCCACTGGTTGTGATGGATGGGGTTGAACTTGCTGTGCCAGAGCGGATACGGGTCGTCGTTGCACATATCGGTGTCGGACGCGGACCAGGTCGACGGCGGCACGAACGCGGGAAACGACGGGAACATCGCCGCCAACTCGCTGATGGGAACAAGCTTCATTTCCGGATCGTCCACCAGCGCATACAGCAGGCTTCGTAGGAATTTTTCCTCGTAATACTTGTGGTGGTGTCCGAACGTCTCGCCATCCATAGCAAGTATTATATAGCCATCTTGATCCCCGAACCACTCGTGCATTCGCTCCTTGATCTGGCGAATGAATTCGGAGCCTTTCCAGGTATGGAACGACAACTCGTTCGACCATTTGTTGCTTCGCAGGAACACTTTCACCCCGTGCATGGAAGGGACGGAGCAGTAGGGCGGCGTTCCGTTGTAATGGGTATACGGCAGATCGTCGGTGATGCACCAGTCGTATCCCATTTCGCCGAACAGCTGGGCGACGTTGCCCGAGAAGCACATCTCGGGCGGGAACACGCCCTTCGGCGCGTAGGAGGGGCCGAAGACGCGTGAGTTTCCTTCTTTGTTGATGCGGAGCTGGCGCTTCACCTCGTCTTCGGGGATCAGCGGAAAGATCGGATGGTAGGCACCCGAGTCGACGAACTCGAGGTTCCCATGCTCGCCCGCCGAGCGGATCGAGTCGAGGATGTGCGTGTGGCCGCGCGCCTCGAGCTGTTCGGTGAGGCTGTAGTTGATGTTCAAGGTGAAGCACGGCTTCAGCTCGCAGGTGAAGATGTCGACCAGCGGCTCGTAGCACTCCCGGCAGATGTCGTCGATCACGAAGCCGATCTGTGTCGGCGGCTGATACAGGTGCAGCAGGATGGATAAATATTTCATTCTATACGTTGGGCCGCTTTCGCAAGCAGGACGCCCGCCATCTTCTTGCGATATCCCTTCACCGACCGGATGTCGTCGATCGGGGTCGCGGCGTCGGACGCGGCCTGGGCTGCCTTGTCGAGAAGTTCCTTCGACGGCGGCCAGGCCAGCGACTCGAGCAGCTGTTCCGCGGCCGTTGCCCGGATGACCTTCGGAGCCACGGCGCCCATGGCAATGCGAACGGTGCGTTTTCCGCCTGGTCCCTCCCAGGTCGAGAGGGCAAGGGAGACCTTGGAAATCGCGTGGGCAAGCCG
>JAGOCE010000325.1 GCA_017998915.1 Candidatus Ozemibacteraceae bacterium | reverse complement strand
ATACCTCGAACGCCCGGCGGGCGTCGATGATGCGGTAGCTGACGATCGCGTTCAGCCGCAGGGTGACCTTGTCGCGCGTGATGATCTCCTGGCCGGACATGTCGAGCACCTTCTCGCGCCGATCGACGCAGTGCAGTTTCACGACGCCGGCGTCCTTCCAGAAGGCGTGCAGGCCGGGGCCAAGCTCGCCCACGAAGGCGCCGTCGCGGAAATACAGGCAGGTCTGTTCCTGTTCGACCTGGAGCGTGCGCAGAACGGCGTCGCTGCCGGGCGTCTGCGTGATCTTCATGAGCAGGTGATGCCGAAACTGCGGGTCGTCGACGGTCACGCGCTCGACTCGCACCTCGCGCAGCCGTTTCCAGACAGCGTATCTGCCGGGGGGCAGAAGACGCTGGAACCGGCTATCGATCCACAGCAAGGCCCGCTCGTTGTCCTTCAAATCGACGATCTCGGCGTATTCGGCCAGGAGGCCGCTGCGGATGATCTCGTCGAGGTCGGCGTGCTTCACGAACAGCTCTTTTTCCGACAGCACGTCGATACGCTCGCCGAGGATCGTCTTTGCCAGATACCAGCCGGGCAGGAGGGCTTTCGTCAAGCGTTCGTTCACGAACCGCAGGCCGATCTGGTGGTGGTTGATCTTCACGAGTTTCAACATGGTCGTATCCTCCTTCTGCGCTCGCAGAGTCATTCTTCGAAGCCGGACATCGTCGCCCGGCAGGGTGTTCGAGGGCCTTCGGAGCGGTCGAGGCTTGTTCCCGCCATCGCTTCCGGTGGGGATCGCCCCCGTCCCGGGATCTTTCGGCTTTCGGCGGTATCCGATGACCGGTGAAGGGCCACGCGTGCATCCGGAACCGTCGTGCCACCGTACCGATCGCCAGTCGGGCAGGGCGTCCGCAGGACCCTGGCTGATGTTGCCGCGTTTCCCAGGACAGGGTTCTCGGGAAGTCGCGGCACGGTCGTCGGCCTTTTCCGCCCCTCCGGCGAGTCGCGTGCTCGAGAGGCACGGTGTGCTGGTGCAGGGGTCGAACCTGCGACAGGCGGTTGTGACGCCGCTGCTCTACCACTGAGCTACCCAGAGGTGTCGGCCTCGTCTTCCAGATCCTTCCCGGAACCCCGTCACCTACTGGCCGGAGCCGGCGACTCGAATCAGCCGACGCCATGATAAATGCATCCGCCGTGCCAACCCGCCAAACACGTTTCAGTTTTCTTCAAAACCAGCTCAAGAAAAGGGTTTTCGTAATCGGACACACACGAAATGCCGGAGACATAATTAGATATTTGGATATCATTCTATAATTTTGTATAATTACTGAGAATGATCTCCTGTCGTGTCAGGGCCATCTGCTTCATCTGCGAACAGTTTCCGGGGTGAATCTGACAATCACAATGCGGAGGAAAGGTTCGATGAAGAATGTTGTCATCGGGTTTCTCGGTTCGACGCTCGACCGCCGGGGCAAGGACTCCCGCTGGAACTCTTGGCGCCCCTCGGTCTGTCTCTGCCAGCATGAAACCCTGCTGATCGACCGATTCCATCTGTTGTATCCCTCTCGCGACAAGTCGCTCGCCGAGCAGGTCAGAAGCGACATTGCCTCGATCTCGCCCGAGACGACGGTTGCGCTGGAACCGTTCGATCTGCGCAACCCGTGGGACTTCGAGGAGGTCTTCTCGCGCCTGCTCGATTACGCCCATGAGTTCCCGTTCGACGCCGAGCACGAGGAGTATCTCTTCCACATCACGACGGGCACGCACGTTTCGCAGATCTGCCTGTTCCTTCTGACCGAGGCAGGCTTTCTGCCGGGCAAACTGCTCCAGACCGGCCCGGGCCGTCGCAACGCGCCGCCCGGTTCCTACGAGATCATCGATCTCGATCTGTCCCGCTATGACTGCATCGCCCGCCGGTTCGCGCAGCAGATCGAGGACGACGTGTCGTTCCTCAAGTCCGGTATCCAGACGCGCAACGCCGCGTTCAACCGACTGATCGCCGAAGTCGAGAAAGTCGCGATCCGCAGCTCCGCGCCCGTGCTGCTGACCGGCCCGACCGGCGCCGGAAAATCGCGGCTGGCACGTCAGATCTACGCATTGAAGAAACAGCGAAACCTCGTGTCAGGGCCGTTCGTCGAGGTCAACTGCGCGATGCTGCGCGGCGACACAGCCATGTCGACCCTGTTCGGTCACCGGAAAGGGGCGTTCACCGGAGCCACGGCCGACCGGCCCGGGTTGCTGAAAACAGCCCACGGCGGTCTGCTGTTCCTCGACGAGATCGGAGAACTCGGGCCCGACGAACAGGCGATGCTGCTGCGTGCCATCGAAGAGAAACGGTATCTGCCGCTCGGCTCCGACCGCGAGGTGGAGAGCGCGTTTCAACTCATTTGCGGCACCAACCGCGATCTCCGGACCGACATCTGCCGCGGCCGTTTTCGCGAGGATCTTCTCGCACGCATCAAGTTTTGGAGTTTCAGACTGCCGAGCCTGGCCGAGCGCACCGAAGATATAGAACCTAATATATATTTCGAGCTGCAAAGCCGCTCCGCAGAGATCGGCAAGCCCGTTTCCTTCAGCCGTGAAGCCCGGCAGCGCTTCCTGGACTTCGCCGTCAGTTCCGAAGCCCTCTGGGCGGCGAACTTTCGCGATCTGAACAGCTCCGTCGCCCGCATGGCAACACTCGCCGAGGGCAACCGCATCGGTCTCGCCGAAGTATCCGCCGAGATCGACCGGCTCCGCTCGGAATGGGCGACGTCCGGCGGCCCCGGTGACGACGGCACGGCCGAACTTGCCGACCTCATCGGCCATCACGCTGCGAATGATCTCGACCTGTTCGACCGCGTCCAACTCGCCGCCGTCGTGCGCGTCTGCCGCACATCGCACAGTATCGCCGATGCCGGCCGCAAGTTGTTCTCAGAATCGCGAAAACAGCGGCGCGCCGTCAACGACACCGACCGTCTCCGAAAATATCTTCACCGATTCAATCTCACCTGGGAATCCGTGACCTCTTCAGGTATTGATTTCACCCCCTGAACATCTGTGATATGCTTGCTCGAGAGAGATATGAACAATGTCGAATCGCGGCTGACACGTACGTATGCCGACCGTTTTTTGGGAACGCTCCTCATTTTTTCAGGCATCGGCATCCCATTTTCCCTGTCGCGAATGAGCGTCACCGGGTTTCAGCTCGGCACCCTTTCCCAACCGATTTTCACCGCCGTTCTCGCGGCCCTGTACGTCTATCGGGGCCGCATCGAACCGGCCCGGCTCTTCAAACTGTCTCTGGGAACGCTCATAGCGATTCTTCCCCTCGGGTTCATCCAGATGGGGCCTCTTTCAACAAACATGATCATGGCTCCGTTCATACCCATCCTGGCGCGAATCGTTCTCGGAGGCCGGGCGGCGAAGATCGGACTGGGATATATCGTCCTCGTGATCGGAGCATTTGCGTTCCTGTTTTGCTCGAATACTCTGTCCGTCGCCTTCGACCCGATCGCCTTCACAAAAGCCCCAAGCGTATGGCTTTTCAATCTGTATATGATTGTCCTCGGCACCATCGCGTTCATGGTCATGTATTCCCCCGCCGAAGTAGTGATCATGGAGAAACAGGAATGGTTCTCGACCATTTTTAACGGGGTAAACGATGCCATTCTGATCCGTGACGCCAACACCGGGGCCCTGCTCGACATCAACAACCGCGTCACCGAGTTGTTCGGTTACACGCGCGAGGAGGCCTTTTCCCTGCCGGTCGCGTTTCTGGATCCAAACACGTCCTCAGAGGCGAGAGCCGATATCGAGAATCGGTTCCGAAACCTCATACAGTTGGGTGGTTCCACCTTCGATCACTGGCTCGTGCGGCGAAAAGACGGAACAGAATTGATCGTGGAAGGAGAATTTCGCAGGCTTCGCATCGGGGAATCCGACGTGGTCATTTCCACCCTGCGTGACGTCACGACCCGGAAAAAAGCGGAGGAAGCCCTTCGTGAAAGCGAGAACAAGTATCGCCAGGTGTTCGAGATGGAATCGGACGCCCATTTCATCATCGACAAGGAAACCGGCCAAATTCTCGAGGTAAACTCGGCTGCATGTTCGATGTACGGTTTTTCCCGCGAGGAACTGCTTCAGAAGACGAACACCGATCTTTCCGCCGAGCCGTCGAAAACGACGCACCAGACAAAGACGGAAGGCACGCTGATTCCCGTCAGACTTCACAAGAAGGCCAACGGAACGGTGTTCCCGGTCGAGATCACCGCCGGGCATTTCACGTTGAACGGCCGGCGGGTCCATCTCGCCGCCATCCGCGACATCTCGTTCCGTCAGAAACTCGAAGAGCAGCTCCTGCAGGCAAAGAAAATGGAGTCGATCGGCAGACTCGCCGGCGGCATCTCACACGACTTCAACAATCTTCTTTCGCCGATCATGGGTTTTTCGGAACTGATGCTCAAGTGCGAAACCGTCGATCCACACCACCGCGACTGGCTCAAGGCGATCCGGAAAGCGGCCGAGCGGGCGCGGGACCTGACGCGCCAGCTTCTCGCCTTCGGCCGGAAGCAGGTGCTCCTTCTCAAGCCGGTGTCCCTGGAATCCGTCCTGAAGGAGATCGAGCAGATTCTCCGACGAACAATACGAGAAGATATACATATTGAGATAGAGATCCAGCCACGCGTCGGGATCGTCAAGGCCGATGTCGGGCAGATCGAGCAGATCCTGATGAATCTCGCTCTGAACGCCCAGGATGCGATGCCGAAGGGTGGCACGCTTCGCATCAGCCTCTCCGAAACGATGTTCCGGCCGACCGGTTCCGACGAGAGCGGCGATATCCCCGAAAAGCCCCATGCCATGCTGACGATCAACGACACCGGATGCGGCATGTCCCCTGATGTCATCCAGCACCTGTTCGAGCCGTTCTTCACGACGAAGGAGAAGGGCAAGGGCACGGGCCTCGGCCTTTCCATGGTGTATGGAATCGTGAAACAACACGAAGGTCATATCATGGCCGACTCGT
>JAGOCE010000324.1 GCA_017998915.1 Candidatus Ozemibacteraceae bacterium | reverse complement strand
CCCAGGCACCGAGTGATTCGCGAACCCCGCCCCCCTAGAACATCAGAAGTTCCTGTGCGGTTCTTGGTGTCTTGGTGTCTTCGTGGTGAATATTCTCTGTGCCTCGGTGTCTCCGTGGTGAAGCGGTTTTTACGGTTCTACCGAATCGAGGTGAGGGTGCGGGGGTTGCCGGCGTTGTCGGAGACGGTGAGGGTGACGTTCTTTTTCGATTTGCCGGGGCCGATCGGGACGTAGATTTCATCCTTGTCGGGGTCGGAGTCGGGGGCGGCATTTTCACCGTTCACGGTGGCGCGGGCAGACTCGTAGTCGACGCCCTCGCCGGTGTCTTCGACGCCGAAGACAGCGCAGAGGCCGAGGCGTTTCACCATACGCCGTTTTTTCACCGTCACGACGGGGGGAATCGTGTCTTCGAGCACCACAGAAGGGCGCAGACACCGCGAGGTGACGGACATGGTCGACTCCTTCCCCTCGCCGCCCGAGAAAGATCGGGCATTTCCATCGGCTTCATACACTCCGAGCGTTCGCGATGCCGTCAGGCCTTTCAGATCTATTTCGAGGCGGATCGGTTTTGCGGTGACGAGCCAGGGCGGCGAGAACTGCCAGACAGGGCTTTTTGCGGGCAGGATCCCCTTTTTCGGAGAACCGCCGGGGCGGGGCGCGTTGTCCGTTCTATCCAGCCGGGCCAGGACCGGAAAGTTCAGGGCACCGGCCGGGATGACGACCCGAGCCCCGTCCGCCGGAACGGTTCCGCCACTGACCGGTATGAAGACGTGCGGCGGCAGAATCGCTTCTCCCCCGCATCTCGCTCCGCCCGCCCAGCGTTCCTCGTTCGGAAACGCGACCTGCACGACGCCGCCGGGGCCGAACGCCGCCGGAAGTTCGACCTCGCTGCCGGAAGCATCCGTGCACCGGACATGTGTATATCCGTCAGTATTTTTTACATCCGCAAGAACCGCTTCGACAATGACGCCGTATGAGGTGTAGTGGCATCGGTGAAAGCGAAGCATTCCGCCAAACACGCTCTTCGCCTGCCGAAGGCCGCGCGTGTCGACGCGTCCTTTCGCGACAATCCTGTTCCCGCCGAAATCGACAGCCTCGATCGTCAGTTCTTCGACGCTCCCGGGAGCATCCCCCAGGACACCGCTCCAGGGGGCGAATCCCTCCGAGAACCGCAGTTTCTCGAACGGCCAGCGAAACATCGTATACACGTATCCGGCACCGGGAAGATTGGTTCTGGGATAATCGTAGATCCAGGATGCCTGGGGATTCTCGTCGTAGCCATACTGGTTGAAACTTCGCCTCAGCAGAAGCCTTCCATTTATAGCAATTGATATGTGTTCGATCCCGAATTTGTTTCCACCTTCGCCATTGTCGACGAGCCCGACGGAAAAGCCGCTTTTCCCCTCCAGCACGGGAACGCCGTCCCAGCCCCAGGTCCCGTCCTTCTGCCGTTTGATGGATATGGCCGCGGGCAGGAACCCGCCGTTGATCCTCGTTTCCGGAGAAAGCGGATCGACATACAGGGTGAGAAACACCGGGGGTATTTTATCGGGCACGGTCAGCCCGACGGCGGAGGGGGCGATGGGATCGTCGTTGAACCGTCGAAGTTCGAAGTGCAGGTGGGCCGGCCCGAGGCCGGTCTCTCCGGTGAAGGCGATGACCTGGCCCTTTTTCACGGGGAACCGGTCGGGTCCGAAGCTGTCGTCGATGCCGTAGCGGGCCTTCATCTTCTTCAGCTTTTCTGCGACGTATACAGCGACGGGGCCGGCGAAATCATCGAGATGGCCATAGACGGACCTGACGCCCAGCTGAGGATGATCGACATACAGCGCATAGCCGAAGCCCCGCCACTGGACCTTCACCCGTGACACGAAGCCGTCGGCGGGCGCCTTGACGGGAAACCCGGTCTGAAGGCGGGTCCGAATGTCAACTCCCCCGTGGAACCTCCATCCGCGTGATTCACAGAAGCTCGAACTGGGACTGATCTCGATATCGAGAGGCCACCGGAACTGATCTGCAAACGACGGCCCGAGGGCCGCAAGTCCAGATAGTATAGATGCAACAATTATTTTTTTCATGTGCCCCGCCCCCCTTTGAGTGAGAAAGAATCATACCCTCCCCCGTGCCCCCCGTCAAACCGCAGCCTTGAAGCAGGCACGGACAGGGATATAGCTACTGAAGGACCGAGAACATTGAGGGCACAGAGTCTTCCCCCGAGAAAGAGCCCATATTCGAATGCGGTCCTGAAACCGACATTTTTTTCGGAAGGGCACAAATGGTCTAAAGGTTCGGGATGAAAATGACGATACAGATTATGGGGAAATAGTATCACCCCGAACATCAATCGAAAGGAGGTGAAACCATCGTCATGAAAACAGCCACAGATCACGTGGATACCAGTTCTCTGGTGAACGTCTTCTTCACGAAGTCCTTCACTCCGCCTTCACAGGCACAGTCGGGTCCTTCTTCATTCGGAGAACTCCTGTCGGGTCTCGTGAATTCGAAATCGAATGTATCCTTCTCGAAGCCGCAGAAACCTGCGGCATCCGAGCGAGCCGCATCGGCCGGTAGGCCTCAGGAAGCGTCTCAACGGCCTTCCAAGGAGCATGCGGCACAAACCGAGAAAGATACCAGTCGCATCGATCACAAGCCCGAGAAAACCAGGATGTCCTCCAAGGACACCGCACCCGGGGCGCGCGAAAAGCCTGCCATCGAGAAATCCGAAGGATTCAAACAAGCTTCGGATGCGGCCGAACCCGCTGAAGATGAAATTCTCCAGGAAAGCCACAAGATCCTCAACAAGCTGAATTCAAACGATGATTCATCGGCTGAATCCGCACTCTCGGCCCTGCGTGCGGATGAAACGGTCGGCGAATTCTGGCAGGCGCTCGATGACAAAACAGCCCTGAACCTGATCGAATCCCTGGAAGCGATGACGCCCGACATCCTGGCGGCAAGCCTCGAGCTCATGAAGACCATGAAACCCGAGGTCGAGGTCGTCACGTCAGAGACCGAAGAGCAACCTGACCTGATCGAAGCCGTCGACGCCATTTCCGAGGAAGACCAGCCCGACATGCCCGAAGACGGGGAAGGGAGTTCCGAGGAGACGGAGGACGTCGAAGCGGTTTCGGCCCAGGTCGTTCCCGCCCAGTCAGCCGTCCAGGTTCAGCAAGCGGAAACACCTTCCGAAGCCGGAGAGATTCCGGTTGAAACCGAAGCCGTAAGCTCCATCCAGGAAACGAAGGTCGGCACGGTCACCGCGAATCACGCGCAGGAAGCCGCGAAGCCTGTCGTATCCGAGAAAAAGCCGGAAGCTTCGGAAACGGGAAAACCGTCGGACAAACCTGCCGCCGATTCGCAGGCCGAAGAGGTTCTATCCGCGCTCCGCAGCAATCCTGAAACAGCCGAGTTCTGGAAGAACGTCGACGACGAGACGGCTCACAAGCTGTTGTCGGTCCTGTCGAAGATGAAGGGCGGGAGGACCGGTGAAGAACTGGTTGCGGCGCTCACCGGTGAAAACCCGGCGGAGGCTGCTCCTGATCTTGCTTCGGAGATGAACGCCGATCCTTCTTCCCAGGCGATGGGAATCCAGGCCGAGGCGGCTGCCGATGAAAACCGGCCTGAACGGAAACTCCGTGAGAAATCAGACGCGAAGGAAACATCCAAGCTCACAACCGAGGGCGAATCCGGCGTCGAGATCGATCGAAAAACCACGTTCGGGAGCGAGGTGAAGTCGCTGCGACAGGAGTATCGGGAGGCACGGGAAGCCCGCTCTCATTCCGCGCCGGCTCAGACCGGGTCTGCGGGCGTCACGGGCGCGTCTTCCGGCGTCTTCGCGGTCACCACATCCGCTCAGGCGGCACTCAGCGGCGATGTTCCGGACGTATCCGACCTGCTGAAATCGTTCCAGTCGCGTGGGGAAACGGGTAAAGCCGATGGACATCAGGCGCTGAACGCCGCTTCCAACCAGAACGTCAAGCGGGTCAGCATGTCGGGGCACGAGGCGTCGCGGGAGTTCTCGTTCACGCGCGACAATTCGTCGAACGCACAGGCAGTCCGTTCCGACACATCGCAGGCGAAGGGCGGCGACACGGTGAAGTCGGCGATCTTCTCGCAGATCATCGAGCGTGCCGAGTTCTTCAAGGGGCCGCAGCAGCTCAAAGTCATGACGCTCCAGCTCAAGCCGGAGGCGCTCGGGAAACTCGAGATGCAGCTTGCGACGAAGGACGGGGCGGTAACGGCGAGAATATCGGCTGAAAACGCCGTGGTGAAGGAAAAACTGGAGCAGCTCGTTCCGCAGATTCGTGAGCACCTGGAACAGCAGGGCGTGAATATCCTGCAAATTTCCGTGGATGTTTCGCGGAGAGAATCCGATGGAAGTGATAGAGGGATGTCGAACGGCGAGCATCAGCCCGGCTTGCGGGTGGGTGCCCGGCGGTCGTCCCGAAGCGGTTCCATGGATTCAGATGCACCTGAGTCCTCTGTCCTCATCAATCCGGAAATCAGAAGAATGGCGTTACACATCAAGGCCGTCGACGTGACGGTCTAGGAGGCAGGCACATGGCTCTCGAGCTTGTTGACACCGTTGCTCCCGGAGCGACGGCATCCTCTTCCAGCTCCAAAAAAAACAAGGACCTGGACAAGGACGCGTTTCTGCTGCTGCTGACCAAGCAAATGCAGTATCAGGACCCGCTCGATCCGATGGACAACTCGCAGTACGTCGCCCAGATGGCGAACTTCTCGACTCTCGAGCAGATCACCAACATGGGCAAATCGATCACCCAGCTCGTCAACGCTCTGGGCCAGAACTACAAGACCGAGGCGATGACGTATCTGGGCATGGAAGTGACGGCGACTCCCTCGGGGCAGGTCGAATCGATCACCGGCGAGGTGACGGCGGTCAGGTTCGAAAACGGCGAAGCCGTCTTCACGGTCAACGATCAGGACATCAAGCTGGCCGAGATCAACAACGTCAAATTCCCTTCCTGAGATT
>JAGOCE010000323.1 GCA_017998915.1 Candidatus Ozemibacteraceae bacterium | reverse complement strand
ATCCGAAGCGGCGGGTGATCCCGCGATGCAGCCCCCCGCCCGTTCCGACCGCAACCACGGCTTTCAGTCCACGGCCGATCAGGTGTTCGATCACCTTCGCAGGGAGCGTGCCGTAGTTCGCGCCGAGCCCCGACAGGGCCAGCACAAGGGGTTTTCTGCCGTCAGGGAGGGGAAGCCGGCCGACCCGAAACTCGATATCGCCGATCTTCTCCTGGCGCTGTTCCTCGAGATGCCATTTGAGGGGCGTCGTGAACCCGACGAAGAACGCCTCGACCGGTTCCCCGAGATTACGCAACCAGCCGGCAAGCTCGCCTGCGACCGGCAGGCCGGCATCGGGACGCCGAAGGGTCTCGATGCGGCGGTCGACGACAGGGCCTTTCCCGGCCCGCAGGAAATACACCCGCGTCTCGTGGTTCAGCAACTGGTCGTCGGTATAAAAACCATACTCTGCGACATATACGTTGTCGTTGCGCGGATCGTATCCGAGCATCGTCCGGCGCCGACGGCTGAAGCCGCAGGCGTTCATGTTGAAGATCTCCCGGCAGCCGCGCGCGGCGAGATACTCGCGTGCGCCTTGCTCGTCGCACATCAGCAATGCCCAGCGACAGCGCCTGTCGAGCTGGAGTTGTTTCAGTTCGGGACCGGTCTGGATGTCAAGATACTCATCGAGGTTCACCAGTGAATGCCGCGAAAGGCGGTCGATCGCGATGGTCTCCGGTGAATACCCTGATACGACGCCCTTCAACGCGTCGGCACCGGGCTCCGGGACCGGCACCGTCTCGAGCGTCACGCTTCCGAGCGGCAGATAGGTCTTGAGGAACCAGTCGAGACTGCGCGTCGCGGATGCGCGGGGCAGAACACCGATGTTGAAATCCGCGTCGAGGAAGCCAAGGATCGTCTCGCGATAGTCATCACCGGGGTTCAGCATCGCGTAGGTCGAGGGCTTCATGAAATCATCGCGGCGCAGGCCGAGCCAGAACTGCTCGTGGCTTCCCGCCGGAAGGTCCGAGATCAGCATGTCGAACAGAACGCGGTAATTGTACCGGCGGAGCGTGGTTTCCCATTCTCTGATGAAGCTCGGTTTTTCCGTGAGCATGTTCGCCACGTGGCCCGGAAACGCGAACCGCGCGAACAGGTCTTCCCTGGAAAGTGCGGCATCCATCAGCACGGCAGACTCGGATCCGAAGCCAAGGCGCTCCATTGCACGGTCGACACCGAGTTCAGCCAGCACCGCCCGCATGCTCTCCATGTCGTCAGCCTGGGTAACGCTTCGCAGAAGGTCGAAATACAGCATGTCGAAGGGAAAGCTCTTCGTGAGCCGCTCCAGTTGCCAGTTGTGCAGGAACCGTCCGTCGGAGCGAACGTCGTTGATCAGCATCGGAAACGTCAGGAGTTCGCCCGGCTTCGTCATCGACCGGCAATGCTTCGCCGCGGCGTGCATGCGTTTTCCTTCGGGGGTCGCCGGATCGGCGCACGCGACGATTGTTCGTCGCATCAGGTCGATCGTCGCCTCATCGCGCGAAAATGCGTGGAGGCGCACGAGGTCACGAACGAATCTTCCGATGTTCTCGGGCTCGATCAGATCGGTGCGCGGCGGCCAGTAGCGGAATACGCGGGCCCGCAGGTCCTCGATGCCGCGGCCGGTTGGGTCCATCACCCGGTTGTCAGACATGACGCCGACTTTTGTCGCCGTGATGCCGATGTTGTGATACAGGTGTTGACGCTCGTTCTCGTTCTGCATGTCCGAAAGATCGAAGTGAAAATCCGGCTTTGGAAGACCGCCTCGCAGATTGCGATTGAACATCAGCAGCTCGTCTCGAAATGCGGGGAAACCCCTATCCGAGCTGTCGAAGATGAGATCGATGTCGGAGATCGGCGTGAACGGGCGACCCAGGAACAGATCGCGAACCGTGCCGCCGTAGAGGCCAAGCGTTGCGCCGCGCCTCGCGGCCATCGCCGTGACTTCCTGGAGCATCGGCCAGGAGGCGATCAGGCGCTGATATGCGAAATCAGACGGCGCGCGGGCCATTCGTGCCGACGCAGGGATGCCCGCCAGCACCAGCAGAACGAGAAATGCCGCGATTCCAAGCGGACGCACCGCCGCCCATCTCCAGTCTACCGAACGCCGCTGCTTCATCTTCTTCTCCTTGGTCGTGTCATGTGTCATGCGCATCTTACCAGCATCGTCACGCCTCTGCAAAAGGCCGTGCATTTCGTCCTCGCCTTCTATAGTAGGCGACGTGCATCAAGAGCGAAATCATGATCCTCGTATCGACCAGATTCGCCCGTTTACCCTGAGCCTGTCCAGGGGCGAGGGCTTCTCGTGCTTGGGCAAGCTCAACACGAAGGGGAGTGCAAAAGTAACTTTTGTTTTGCGGGAATCAATGGACATGGTTCTATGTTGCATATTATATGCATGAGTATTCATCCCGTAGAATTCTGAAGAACGTTCGGGAAGGGGTTTCGCGAGCGATCAGATCAGCCTCGCGCGTTCCGAGCGCCCGAGCCAGTCGTTCCGCTGCGGTGCGGATGAAACGTTCCGCCTCGGCCCTGTCTCTGAACTCGTCCAGCCATGAGCGAACGACCGGAGCGAGGCGCGCCTCGAGTTCCAGGATGGTTTCCGCAATCCGGCTCAGGCCGGCAATGTCGATGCCCGCAGGCACCGCCCCGGCATTGAGCAGGGTCGTGACACGGCCGATCAGGAGTGCGCGCGACTCCTGGAAACTGACGAGGAACCGGTGCCGGGTGACCGGCGTTTCACGATCCTCGCCAAACCGTTCGAACTCGAGCCAGGTCTCGACATGGCCCAATCCGGACCGATACACGAACCGGTCGTCCCGGATGACCCCGTCGATCCGCTCGGCGACGCGCGTCAGCGGCGCCCCGGGAAACGGTTTCAACTCGTTCACGCGACTGGATGACTCGAGGTCGATGCGGAACCGGCGCAGGTTCAACGCAAGTTTTGCGAGGTGGTAATAGGTGCGCACCCGGTCCTCGTCGCCGACGAACGGGTTGTTCATGAGGAGGAAACAGCGCGAAGCCATGCCCTCCGCCTCGATCGCCGTCAGCACGGCCTCGATCTCGTCGAAGGTATACGCCGGGTTCGCGGCCTCACCTTCGAGGGCCAGTCGGAGCGTATCGGTTTTGAGCAAGCGGATCGACTCGTCGGTGAACGAATCGATGCCCAGGACGATCTCATCGATACCGAGGCGGCGGTAGGCTTTCACAAGATCGAGCCTGACTTCGCCCCGGCGCCCCGGTGCCGACCGGCGCAGAAATCCCGCCAGTCCGCTGTGGCGCACGTAGAACTCGAACCACGGCCCGAGGCCCTCCGCGGCGACGCCGGCCGCGAGCTGCACGATCCGGTCCGGATCGCGGTTGAAATACGAGTCCAGGAAAAATACGTCGACAAAATCGCTTGGCTGCAGCGCAGCCATTTCTTTGATACGTTTCAGCAGGTCGATGACCAGCTCCGGCTTCAAGGCGGTGAAGGGCTGGAAACCGCCCGAACAGCAGATACTGCAACGGTTTCCGCAGCCGCGACTGGAGAGGATGAGATAGCTGAGCCTCGCGGGCTTCTCGCGGCGCGGCACGAAGTAGCCCCGGAAGAACCGGTCGTAGACGGGCGAGTAGATGCGTCGGAGCGTGACCGGATCGAACCGCAGGGTGTTCAGCCCCGCCTGGGTCAGCAGGGCACGCCGGTCGAGGCGGCTGAGCACGGCCGCATCCGGCCCAAGCCGCTGGGCGACGCCAGGATACCGGAACACATCGTCGGCCCGGAACGGCCCGGAGCAGAGGTCTTCGAGATACCCGACCAGCCGCCCCCCCTGCTCGTCGCCGAGCATCAGCACGTCAGCCGAAACGCCGCCCGGCGCCTCAGGGTCGATGGCCGGCCCAAGCCCCGTCGCGATCAGCGCCGTTCCGGGCGATGGCGGCCCGGGGAAACGCATTGGAAGCTCGTAGGGTGGATCGAAGTATGAGGCGGAATCCGCGTTCGCGGTGCGGTAAATCCAAATATCGGCCGCACCCGAGTCAACGACCGGCACGCCGTTCGTCAGGAACTCCTCGAGCGTCGTCGCGGCGAGAAGCCCTTCCTCCGGCTCGGCAGAAATCGAGTTGAGGCCTTGGACGTGAATCCCGCGACAGGCGGGCAGGCAGCCTTCGACCGGGTCCTCGGGCTTCGCGGGAACCTCGCGCGTCTCGCAGTGGCGGAGCATGCCGGCCAGGATCGGCCCGGGCGGCTCGTCGAGCGCTCCATCGCGCAAAATCAGCTTCGCGTAACGTTCTCCGGCGGAATACAGGAACACCCAGGCTGCGGTCTCGACGACGGCCGCCCGGCCACCCGGCGCGGACACCCACTCCGAAAACTCCCCGTCACCGCAGGCGATGAGGTCGAGGCGAGCGTCGTCGGGAAGAATCCGTCCGAGGCTGAAACCGCGGACGGCGATCCGAGCGAGATGGACGGCCCGCGGTATCGGAAGTTCCCGACCCGGGGTTTTGACATATATTTTATATGGTATATCCGATGTCGGCGGATTCGGCTGGAACGCAAGGCGACGCTCGAGCGACAGTTGCCTGATCATCCGGCGCGCCAGGAGAAGCGTTCGGTCGATCGCGAGGCCGAGATTGCCGATATGCTCCCCGAAGTCTCCCCGGTCCGTGACGGCTCGAAGGCTGATAAAGCCGACTCCGGCCTCGCCGAAAGCCCTGGCGAGGTGGTAGTCCTCCATCTCGAGCATCTCGGCTTCCGGGTGCAACGCGCGCAACCGCTCCCGCTCCTCGGGCGAATCCACGAATGTCCGCACCGTCAGCGTCGTCGCGTCCCTCACCCTGACATGATGGGGAATCGCCCGCCTGAGGGTTTCATAGACAGGAATCCGGGGAATCTCGATGTCCGCGTCCTCGAAGATCGCCCGCCGCGTCACGAGCACGTCTCCCGTTCGAAGGTCCTCGGAAAACGCCATGCAGGAACCGAGCGCAAGAACATAGGAAGGTTTATATACTAATATATAT
>JAGOCE010000322.1 GCA_017998915.1 Candidatus Ozemibacteraceae bacterium | reverse complement strand
AAATTCACCGGCAGCGGAAGCCGGCCTTCGCCCTCGGGACGTCATCACGCAGATCAACGGCAGCGCCGTGACCGATGAAGCCTCTCTCGTTTCTGCGCTGAAAACCCCGTCGGGCGCCAGGAAAAGTTCCGTATTCGTGGTGATCCGGGAAGGTACCCCGCTGTTCCTGGTGATCTCTCCCAAAGCCTCGAAAAAAGATTGATTTCTGCATGACAAAAACACATTTCGCATTCCCGTTCGTGCTGAGCCTGTCGAACCACGAGAGGCACTCCTCCCCCTTCGACAGGCTCAGGACGAACGGACGGGCAGCAAACTGCGGGACTCGATAAAACCAGCATTGGATCACTGCGGCCGGCTGATTTCCACGAGGAATCGGCCGGCCGCTTTTCAGAAACGACCGTTAAGAAAACTCAGGCTCTCGCCGATACTGGCTGCATCATTCCACGCATGTGACCACCGCAGACCAGGAGCCGCACCACCATGATGAAGGAAGTCATTCTCGCGATCGCACTCACGCTGCTGTTTTCCGTCGGAGTCGGCGTGCTGTTCGTCCGTACCATCATGGAGATGCTGGAGTTGCTGTTCACGAATACGCCCACCCATCGTGAGCACCAGGGGCCTGAAAACAGGGGCGCCTGACGTCGGCTCAGTTTTGCCGGAGCACACCGTGGACCGAGCAACGAAACAGACGGCGGCCATCCTTGTAGATGATCGAGTATTCGCCCCGATCGGGGCATTTTGGTATACTGAGAATTATTTTTTCTGAGAGCAGCTTCGCCGGATCGAATTTGAACATCTTCTTGTTCGTTTTTTTGTCGTAATACAGGATGGCGAGAATCAGTGACTTCATGATCGAGAAGCAGCGTAGCTTCTGGTCCGTCGAGTAAGCCGCAATTTTTTTCAAAACATCCTTGTATTTCCTCTGGGCACGGCCGTATTCCGAGAACAGGAGTTTCTGGTCCCTGGTATCGATCTGGGGCGAATTGACGCCGTTGATGTTCTGGATCAGCTGAAGATACGAGCGTTGGAAGTCGGTATGGACTTCCTTGAATTGGAACTGCTCGAAAACGCTTCCCGTCGCGATCGCAGCCGACGCCGAGGCAGCGCTGGGACGGCGGGTGACGATCGGCTCGGTTGTGGGGCTCGGCGGCGATCCGGCCGACCAACATCCCGTCAGAAAAAGCAGGAGCGCCAAAACGGACACAACAAAACCCGGAGCGAAACATGCCCCGGAAATGCCGCGTTTCGATTGTCGGTGATACTGGTGTGTAACCACGGAAATGACCGCCTATCCTAACAGTCTGAGAAAGACGTGTCAATCCGAGCATCATCACAATGCTCATCAGGGGCGCCCCCCTCACTTCCGGGGCGCCCACCTCACTTCAAAATGCACGTTTCCCTTCAGGCTCGTCATGGGCGCTTCGCGAAACGCCCCCCGGAAGTAGCAGAGAGGCATCGTGGTCTCCCCGTGTGAGCTCATGGTGTCTGACGTGGTTTCATGGATTTCTTTTTCACCAGGGCAGAGCATGCGGATGGTGAGGCTACAGATGAGGCGTTGCGCAGGGTTGCGATGATATGTTGAAGGGCGAAACCCCCTGTGCTATACTCCCCCCACACTTTTGTAAATTGAGGGGGATGCCAGATGGCCGATGAATCGAAGAAAACCGTATTCCGGAAAATCGTCGTGCCTGATGAGGAAAAGAAGAAATATCTCGTCGGGAATACGCCGCCGTTCCTCGGCAAGCCGTATGAACTTTCGCTGGAAGACCTGACGATCGGCCGCGAAGAGGGGCGATCCATCCAGATCCCCAGCGACATGGTGTCGCGTCTGCACGCGACGATCGGCTTCAAGGACGGCGCGTATTTCATCGTCGACAACGACAGCTCGAACGGCACGTTCCTGAACAGCAAACAGGTGGCCGCAAACACGCCTGTCCAGCTGAATCACAAGGATGTCGTGAAGTTTGATGTATATGAGTTCATATTCATCGACTCCGCCCGCACGGACCTGTGGGAAACCCTCAAGCCCCTCAATAGAAGTGGCGCTCAGACCATAACGTTCTACAGCCCGAAGGGCGGAACCGGTCTGACCAGCATCGTGTCCAACCTGGCCTACGCCATAGCCTCACAGGCGAAGAAGAAAGTCGCCGTAGCCGATTTCAACCTGCGCTTCGGAGACATCCTGACGTATCTGGGCGGAAAGCCCGGTCTTGGCATTCACGAACTGATCCAGGAACCCGAAATCACGGGGGAAAAGATTGGAAAATTCCTGCGGCAGGGCCCCGGCTTCTCCTACCTGACCGCCCCCGTCAAAACGGAATATGCCGAGCTCGTCAAGGCCGACCATGTGAAGAAGATCCTCTGGAGCCTCGAAGCGAATCACGACTTCGTGTTCGTCGATTCCAAGAATGAGATCGATGACGTCTCGCTCACGACCTGGGAAGTCTCCTCACAGATCTTCGTCGTCGCCCAGCCGGAAATCGGCCAGATGCTCGCGCTCAAGAAGATCCTCGACATCATGAACCAGCTCAAATACCCCGAGACCAAGGTGAGAGTGCTCATCAACCGGCTGGGTCGCCCGGGCACCCTATCCGCCGAGGAGATCAAGACGATCATTCGTCGTGACTTCATTTCTCTCCCGTTCGCTCAGGAAGACGCGGTTCTCACCTCGCATGGAGGCCAGCTCTACGTCAAGGAACGGAGTACATCACCTCTCGCCCAGGGAATCCTGAACATCCAGCGCACGCTCTGCGGTGAGGAAAAGGTCGCGGAAGAAGGCGGGATTTTCAGCAAGCTTCGCGCCGTTCTCGGGTTTTAACTGAATCTCCGTGGCAGACTATAACGGCAAAAGGGCCGGAAACTACACCATCGTTCAGAAACTGGGCGATGGCGGTTTTGCCACCGTGTATCTCGCCCAGCACACGGTTCTCGAGAAAAAGGCAGCCGTCAAATTCCTCCTCGAGGAATGGATCAACGAGCCCGACGTCGTCAGTCGCTTCTTCGACGAGGCCCGGACCATGGAGCGGCTCAAGGAAAGCCCGAACATCGTTGAGATCATCGATATCGCGAGCAAGGAAATCTGCGAGCGCGAGGGGCTTCCGCCCTACTTCATCATGGAATACATCGATGGGAAGTCCCTCGAGGCAAAGATTCACTCCGACGACGGCTTCACGCTCGAGTTCATCGTCGAGGTTATATCCACGGCCTTGAAGGCTCTCGCCCATTGCCATGCCAAGGGCGTCATCCACCGCGACATCAAACCCAGCAACATCCTCCTGACGAGCGACGGAAGGGTGAAACTCACCGATTTCGGCATCGCCAAGGCAAAGCTGAACACCAGCAAGACGGGAAGCGGTCTCACGCTCGGCTCGACCGATTACATGTCTCCCGAACAGGCTCTCGGCAAGCGGGACATGGACCACAGATCCGACATCTACTCGATCGGGGTCACCCTCTACGAGATGGTCGTCGGAACCCTGCCCTTCATCTCCGACAACCCCAATTCCGTAGCCCTCATGCACATCCAGGAACCCCCGAAGGCGCCGATCGAGGTGAATCCGGCCTGCCCTCCCCGCCTGAATAATATTATTCTCAAAGCTATGGAAAAGAAGCGGGAAGACCGCTTCCAGACCTGCGAAGAGATGATCGAGGCCCTCAAACGGATGGACGAGCCGGAAGAGCCCGTCACTGCAGACGTCGAAACCGTCGATCTTTCCACCATGAAGTCGGAGTTGCCCGAAGACGACCTGAAAGAAAAGACGGAAGGAGCCGATGGCGCCGAGGTCTCGACAAAGGCCAAGACGAAGGTGACGCAGGCGCTTGCCTCGCAGCCGGTGCGGAACTCGATGTTCATGGTCGCGCTCGTCGTTCTATTCACGATCTCTTTCCTCGGCGTGTTCAAGGGCTACATGATGTACACGCAGGGGATACTCCTCATCGACTCCGCCCCGTCCGGCGCCACGGTCCTGGTCGATGGGAAACAGGTCGGCTCCAGCCCGGTTTCCCTGACCCTTTCTCCCGGCACCTACAAGGTCGGCTACGCACTCCCGGGGTATCATCCCCTGACCGTCAGGGCCGATCTCCAGGCCCGGGCGACCATCAACCTCCGTCGTGAGCTCCGGAAAATCGTCCAGGATCTCGACAAGAAGGCTGCCGCCGCCTTCGAAGAGCTCCCTGCCGCGGGCTCGGTCGATCCGAAAAAAGCCAAACAGGTTGCTCACCAGCAGGATGTTTTGCAATCCATCACCCGGTTTCTCGATCAGTGGAAGCAGGAGCCGGATGTCCATCTCGCCTGGGAACGACGTGCCGGTGAAAAGGGCTATCTCGCTTATGCCGAGCAGTATTACCAGGCCCGTTCGAACCAGAACGCCGGGAATGTTCTCTTCATGACGATGCTCGGCCGCATCCAGATGGCCCGCGGGAACATGAAGGAGTCGCTGGACACGCTCACGAAGGCTTGGTATATCGACCAGAATGATATCCTGATGCTGAACTCGCTGGGAGACTACTTCCGCAAGGAAAACAACAGGGAAAAGGCGAAGCAGTATTACGAACTGTCCCTGTTTCTTGATCCCGGTCAGACGGCAATCCTCCAGATCTTAAAACAGATGTAGACAGGGGAGGGGAGGAACGTGGAATACAAGGTTTTCGGTAGATCCGACGTCGGGAAGGTTCGCTCGAACAATGAAGACGCCTTCCTCACGACCGATAAAGACGGCATTTTTCTCGTTGCTGACGGCATGGGCGGCCACAAGGCCGGCGAAGTGGCGTCGAGCATCACCAGGGACGTGATCTCGTCGAAACTCACCCAGCAGGATGCCGGCAACAATGTCGAGGCACTGATCCGCGAGGCGTTCCTCGCCGCGAACGAGAAAGTGCGCGCGACCGCTTCAGCCAATACCGACCAGCAGGGGATGGGCTGCACCTGCGTCCTCCTCATGCTCCGTGAGCAGAACTTCTTCGTCGCCCATGTCGGCGACAGCCGGATTTACCTGTTCCGAAAAGGCCAGCTCAAACAGG
>JAGOCE010000321.1 GCA_017998915.1 Candidatus Ozemibacteraceae bacterium | reverse complement strand
CGAGCTCGAGGTGCGCCGCTCCATGGAACGCCGCTCCGAGATCTTCACGCCGCGCCTCTTCGTCATCGAAAGGCCGGGCGGCTCCGACGCACCTCCGTCGAAGCGCCGTGAACTCCTCGCGGCGGCCGCACGCGAGATGGGCGCCCTGGTCGTGTCGTGCGAGGGTGAGCTGGAAACGATAACGGAAAGAATATATTCCGATCTCGAACACGCCTTCTCCGCGCTTCTGCCCGAAGCATTCGATCCTGTCGCGCGCGATGCCCTGGACGATCTTGCCTGGTCGCGGGCGAAACGCGAGGTTTTCGTGTCGCGAAGAGAGACGATGGACCGGCTCACGGCCCACGCCGAAGGCGACCAGCCTCTGCTGCTGTTCATCAACGAGCCCGGTTCCGGGACATCAGCCCTGCTTTCCGCCTGGGCCGAGGAATACGAGCGCGACCACGCCGGTGCGCTCGTCATCTGCGTGCATCTCGAAACTCCCTCCATCGACCCGCCCGACATCCGGATCTGGAAACGAATCGTCGGCGACATCAAACGCCGGATCGGCGTTTCGCTGCCGTTGCCCGAAACGGAAGCAGGGTGGCGGATGGATGGCCCCGAATGGCTGCACCTCGCGGCGGCGCATGGCAGGACGATCATCATACTCGACGGCCTGCATCACGCGGCGGACGCGCAAGGCGTCTTCCGCATCGACTGGCTGCATGCCCCGTGGCCGGCCGAACTACGGTTCGTGCTTGCGATGAGGCCGGGCCGTTCTCCCGTCGAACTGTTCGAGCGCCGTGGCCTGCCGAGCCTGGGCATGCCCCAGCCGGACCGCCAGGGGCGCGCCGCCCTGATCCACGCCTGGGAGGAGCCTCTTGGCATCGAACTCCCGCACGTCTGGCGCGAACGAAGCCTGGCGGCGGAGAGCACGGCATTCCCCTTCACCGCCGTCACCCTGCTGCACGAAACCCGCCTTCTCGGAACGAGCGGTTCGGCGGCCCGGTTCCTGAACGAGTGCATCTCGACGCCCGACCCACTCACTGTCGTCGATATAATATTAAATAGAATTGAACAGGAATGCCGCGATACTCGATGTCTGCTCGCTCGAGACGCCCTTTCCCTGATCGCGATGTCGCCCCTTGGGATTCCCGAAGAGTGCCTGCTCGAGATGCTCGCATCTGACGATGACGGCGGCCGACTGCCTCAGGCGCTTTGGCAGCCGCTTCGACGCTCGCTTGCTGCGTTCCTCTGCGAGCGGAACGGCAGGTTGCTTCTGTCCAATGAAATCGTGACCGAAGCCGTCCGCAGAAAATACCTGCTGAGCGACGCGCATATCCGCGCCGCCCGCCAGCGGTTGATCGAGAACGCGTTCCGCCACGGTCCGGACGTGAACGACTGGGAGGAACTGGCCTGGCATCTCGCGGAAACCGGCGCGTGGGAATCGCTATACCGGCTGCTGTCGAATTCCGCGGGGCTCGACACGATCGCGAAACTCCCGCCGGGCGTGGTCCTCCGCTTCTGGCGGAGGCTCGAGGCCGGATCCCCGTTCCGCCTCATCGAAGCTGCGAGCCGCATCCTGCTCGAACCCGAAGGGTGGAAACCGTATCTGGGAACGTTCGCCGCGATTCTTGCTTCGGCGAAACTCTGGGGCAAGGCCATCGCCCTCCAGGCTCACCATATCGAATATCTGCAGGCGACGAACGATGAAACGGCGCTCTGGCTTGGCCGCGAGACCCTCGCGGAATGGCACATGGAACTGGGGGAGTTCGCCCACGCCGAGGGAATCCTCGCCTCCCTGGCCGAGTTCCCCGTGCCGGGCGGCCGCGACGGCGCGGCCCGCGTGTCCCTGCGTCGGGCGATCATTGCTGGCTCGTGCGGTAAATACGATGCTGCGGTTCGCCATTGCCGGGAGAGCAGGCGCCTGTTCCGCGAATCGAATGACCTGTTCAGCCTGGAAGTCGCTCTCGGCCACCTGGCGAGCTATCTCTACGCCCAGAGCGACCTCGGCGGCGCGATGAACTTCTACGGCGAGCAGGAAAAGACCTGCCGCTCGATCGGCCGCCAGTCCGGTCTCGTCCGGGCGCTTCAGGGGCAATCCCTGATTCTGCGTGCGTGGGGTGACCTCGACAGCGCCCTGCGTATTCTTCGCGAGTCCGAGGAAATCTGCCGCCGTCTCGGATACCGCGAGCGGCTCGCCGACGCCCTGTGTCAGCGGGCTTCGATTGTCCGCACCCGCGGCCGCATCGACCTCGCGCTCGAGCTGTATCAGGAAGCCGAAGTGATCTGCGTCGAAACGTCGTATCGCGACGGGCTCCAGGTGGCGATTGGCGGCCAGGCCTCGATCAGGCGCATCCGCGGTGACCTCGACGAGGCCATCCGCCTGTTCCAGGAGCAGGAACGCCTCTGCCGGGTGATCAACAACAAGGAAAGCCTTCCGATCGCCCTCTGCGGCCATGCCGTGATCCTGTGCGATCGAGGCCGGCTCGACGATGCCATGGGGTTGCTGAAAGAGGCGGAACGCATCTGCCGTGAAATCGGATACCGTGAAGGGCTCCCGCGAATTCTCGGCAACGCCGCATCGATCTGCCGCGACCGGGGCGATCTCGACGGGGCGATCGTCCGGCTTCGCGAGAGCGAGCGCATCTGTCGCGATCTTAACCTCAGGTCTGGCCTCCAGCGCGTGCTGGAACAGCTCGCCCTGGTGCTCAAGGCCCGCGGTGAGCTCGACGGCGCCTTGGCGCTCCTGAAAGAACAGGAAAAAGTCTGCCGTCAGCTTGGGATCAAGATCGGCCTCCAGGTTTCTCTCGGCCACCAGGCGCATATCCTGTATTTCAGGGGCGATGTCGATGCCGCGATGAGCATGTTCCGTGAACAGGAACGTATCTGCCGCGAGCTCGGTCTGCGCGACCGGCTTCAGATCGCGCTCGGCGGCCAGGCGGTGATCTTCCGTGCCCGCGGCGACTGGCAGCGGTCAATGGAGCTGCTGAAGGAACAGGAGGGTATCTGCCGCGAACTTGGCCTCAGGAGCGGCCTGCAGGTGTCGCTGTATAACCAGGGCATCATTCTCCTGATCCGGGGTGACCTCGACGGGGCGATGACCCTGTTCAAACAGCAGGAAGCCGTCTGCCGCGAATCTGGCTACAGAGAGGGACTCCAGGCCGCGATCGGAAGCCAGGCCGTCATTCATCGTAACCGGGGCGATCTCGACGGGGCGATGGCTCTCTTCAAGGAGCAGGAGCGCATCTGTCGCGAATCCGGCTACAAGGAGGGGCTCCAGGTTTCTCTCTGCGGCCAGGCCGTGATCCTCCAGGCTCGCGACGACGTCGACGGCGCCCTCGATCGGCTGAAGGAAGGCGAGAAGATCTGCCGCGAACTCGGCCACAAGGAAGGCCTCCAGCGGGTGCTGTGCAACATGTCGACGATCTTCGAGCGGCGTGGCGAGCTCGATACGGCCATGAACCTGCTCGGCGAAGTCGAACACATCTGTCGCCTGATCGATTATAAATCTGGGCTGCAAAGGGCCCTCGAATACATGGCCGGTATCCACAAGACCCGCGGCGACATGGTCATGGCGATGAAACTGTTGAAAGAGCAGGAAGCACTTTGCCGAGAACTCGGCATCAAGGCCGGCCTCCAGGCCTGCATCGGCCGCCAGGCGCAGATCAGACAGGCCGAGGGCGATCTCGAGGGCGCGATGCAGCTTTTCCGCGAACAGGAAGCGATCTGCCGTGAGATGGGCCTCAAATCGGGGCTTGCGAAAGCCCTCGCCGCCCAGGCGTCGCTCATGGGCAGAAAACTCGACCGGACGGGCGAAGCGGTAACCCTCATGAAGGAAGCCTGGGGCATGGCCCGTGCCCACGGCCTGGTTTCGCTTTCCGACCAGATCGCTACCGTGCTCGACAGCATGCAGACAAATGCCGCACCCGTTGTCGGCGTTCCGCAATGCGACGACATCTGGAAGAAAATCCAGAATCGCCTTATTCAGCGCGTCTCGTTCATGCGCCCCGACGATGATCCTCAGATCCTGCTCGACCGCCTCAAGGCCCACGAACGCGTCAGCCGCGACCTCGGCATGCAGGAGGAAGTCGCCCACAGCCTCGCCGGCCAGGCCTATGCCCACCGCCTTCGCCGCGAGCCGGAAAAGGCGCTCCAGAAACTTCGCGACGAGGAAAAAATCTGGCGAGCTCGTGACAACAAGACCCGCATTGCCGAGTGTCTCACCCAGCAGGCCCTCCTGCTCGCCAACGACATGAACATGCCCCGCGAGGCCCTCGCCCCCGCCGAAGAGGCCGCGAAACTGGCGGCCTCGTTCGAACTCCTCGAACTCTCCAACGACGTGCTTGCCCGGCTTCTCGAGCACATTCGCGCCAGCCTGCGCTGACGCGAACGTGCTCGAGAAGCCGGGAAGTTTGAAGTGTGAAGAGTGAAGTTTGAACCCGGGTGAAAGTCCGAACCTCTGTATTTCAAACTTCAAACCTCACCCTTCAAACTTCCACACGCTCGAATAAAAAAATAAGCCCCCGGCATACGCCGGGGGCTGGTCCTCATTTTTTTATTCGAGCGTGTGGATAACGACGCCGGAGCGGAGTTTGGGCTCGAACCAGGTCGACTTCGGGGGCATGATCTTGCCCGCGTCGGCGATGTCCATCAACTGCTGGATCGAGGTCGGGAACATCGAGAACGCTACGGCGAACTTGCCCTCGTCGACGATTCGCTCGAGTTCCTTCACGCCGCGGATGCCGCCGATGAAGTCGACGCGCTTGTCGGTGCGCGGGTCGCCGATTCCCAGCAGGGGCGCCAGCAGGTTGTTCTGCAGGATCGAAACGTCGAGACAGCCGATCGGATCCTTCGCGTCGAACGAGCCGGGCTTCGCGGTCAGGCGATACCACTGACCCTTCATGTACATCCCGAAGCAGGTGGCCTTCGCGGGCTTCTTTTCGGTCGTCTTCTCGACCGCGAACTTCTCGCCGACCTTCGCCAGGAACTGTTCCTGCGTCATGCCGTTGAGGTCCTTCACGGCACGGTTATAGTCCATGATATAGAGATGGTTGTGCGGGAACAGCAC
>JAGOCE010000320.1 GCA_017998915.1 Candidatus Ozemibacteraceae bacterium | reverse complement strand
CGCTGGCCGGCGGCCCTCATAAGCGGACCCTGGCCCAGATCGAGACCGTCGCCGGCGATACGACGATCGGCCACGCCATCGCCTACTGTCAGGCCATCGAGGGCCTGATGGGATGGGAGATCCCGGCGCGGTCCCGGGCGTTGCGCGCCGTCGGGCTCGAACTCGAGCGGCTGGCGAATCACACCGGCGACCTCGGTGCCCTGGCTGGCGACGTCGGGTTCCTCCCCACGTCGTCCTTCTGCGGCCGGATCCGCGGAGACTTCCTGAACATGACCGCCCTGCTGTGCGGGAGCCGTCTCGGTCGCGGCCTCATACGCCCCGGCGGGGTGGGATTCGACCTCGACACGCCCGAACGGCTCGGAAAACTGGTCGCCGCCCTGGAACGGGCCCATCTTGATACACGCACCGCTATACAACTGCTCTGGGACACCCCGGCCGTTCTCTCCCGGTTCGAGGAAACCGGCACGGTGTCCCGCGAAGCCTGCCGCGCGCTCGGCATGGTCGGCCCGGCAGCGCGCGCCTGTGGCTTCGAACGAGATGTGCGCCTGGACTTCCCGGTCGGCCAGTATGCCGCGTCGAAGATCCCCGCGATTCACGATCCCGGCCTCAGGCGCGGGGATGTGGAGTCGCGGGCGTACGTGCGGTTCGCCGAGATCGAGAACTCACTCCAGTATCTCAGGGAACTCCTTCAGAACCTTCCAGCGGGCGAACATCTGGCCCCGGTGGCGCGCGATGCGAACGCGGCTTTGCCTGCCGATTCCCTGGCGGTGTCGCTGGTCGAAGGATGGCGGGGAGAAATCTGCCACGTCGCGCTCACCGATGCCCGCGGTCGGTTTGCCCGGTACAAGATCGTCGATCCGTCCTTCCACAACTGGATCGGTCTGGGAATGGCCCTGCGCAACCAGGCGATCTCGGACTTTCCCCTGTGCAACAAGAGTTTCAATCTTTCCTACTGCGGATTCGACCTGTGACGAGGGGTTGATATGCTGAATATCCTGAAAGCGCGATGGCAGCAGGGCCACCGGACGATAGGCTATCCCGATGCCGATCCGGTCGTGCCCGACCGCCTGCGCGGACTGCCCGTGATCGACGTCGAAAAATGCCCCGTCGGCTGCCGGACCTGCGTCGATGCCTGCCCGACCGAAGCTCTGAACCGCGACGCCCAACTTCAGGTTGACCTGGGACGATGCCTGTTTTGCACGCGATGCGGGGAGGTCTGCCCCACGGGCGCCATCCGGTTCACGAACGATCACCGCCTTGCTGCGCGGAAGCGGGAAGACCTGGTGATCGGGCGCGAGGGTATCCGGCTGGCGGGCGAGCTCGATCGCGAGATGATGCGGGTGTTCGGTCGCTCCCTCCAGTTCCGGCAGGTCAGCGCGGGCGGATGCAACGGCTGCGAGGTCGACGTCAACGTCCTCACCACGATCGTGTTCGATCTCAGCCGGTTCGGCATCAAGATCGTGGCGTCCCCCCGCCATGCGGACGGCCTGATCGTCACCGGGCCGGTGACTGAAAACATGCGACTGGCGACCCTCAAGACATTCGCCGGCGTGCCGGCCCCGAAACTGGTCATCGCCGTCGGCGCCTGCGCGATCAGCGGCGGCCCGTTCAGCGGCCACCCGGAACAGCACGACGGCGTGTCGGGGCTCCTGCCCGTCGATCTCTTCATTCCTGGCTGTCCCCCGCATCCCCTGACGATCCTCGACGGCCTGCTCCGCCTGCTCGGCCGCGTGAAAACCTGATAGAAGGCAATTTCACGTCCCGTTCGTGTTGGGCTTGTCGAAGCACGAGAGGCTTTCACCCTTCGACAAGATCAGGGTAAACGGGTGTTTTCATGCTGGAGGGATCAATAAACAGATGGTTAATATAATATCATTATTATTACAAAGCCGCCGGGCCCAATGAGGCTCGGCGGCTGATTCTTCAATCAGTTCGATGGTTTTGGGGGTCAGGCCTTTCGGACGACGCACTCGACGGCGCGGTATTCGATGCCGCTCAGCACCGGATGCCGTCTCGACGAGGAGTTGTTCATGGCCATCATCGAGTTGCCGTTGCGGGTGACGATGCCGATGTGCTTGTGGCGGCCGCCCGGGGGCGCTTTCCAGACCACGACATCGCCGGGTTGGTAGGGCGGGGGCTGGGCGATCCGCCAGTTGTTGGGGGCCCTGAGAGAGGTGAGGGCGTTCTTCACGCCGTCCACGTTGAGGATCCGGCCGATGCCGACGCCGGCATCACGAAGGCACTGTGAGACGACGTCCGCGCAGCCGAGATTGCCGTTCTCGGTGCCGGGGGAATACCGGAACGAACCGGCCGTCGTATACCGGCTGGCATACCCTGCCGCGGAGTCGCTGACCTTCTGGGCGACGGCGTTGGGGGCGGTGGTGGAACCCACCGGTTGTCCACCGGCCGTCGCCGCCTGTGTCGTGCCTCCGCCAGTCGAGGTCTGGCCTGCGGGTTCGCGTGCGGGAGCCCTGCTGGTCTGGCCGCCGATCGCGTCGAAGAATGACTTGAACAGGTCGGCGAGCGTGGTGAAGAAATTGCTGATCGCCTGGAGAATCTTGTCAAAGCCTTCGTCGAACCCGGTCGCGACGGACGTATTCGACGGGGCGGCTACGGCAGGCTGCGCGGTCGTTTCACTGGTATTGGCCGTCGTAACCGTCGACGTCTGCTGGTCCGTCTGCGCGGTGCCCGTATCGGGTACGAACCCATCCGAATCATCGAACGCGCGGGCGCTGATGCCCGCCGCGAACACGAGGCAGAGAATGAGGAACGCCAGACTGCGCGAGATTCCGTGCCGGCTTTTCATAGTGTTTCCTCCGTTACGACGTGATCGAATACGGCTTCATTGTAACAAACGAAACGAGCCACCGAAATGTTACACGAAAAGAACATTGTCAATGAACTATGGGAGGCTGAGGTTCCGAAGCGGCATCGGTCGGTTGGGGATCGACTTCCAGGACGGCCGGCGCGATTTCCTGCATCAGACCGAGCTTTCGGAAGGCGGCGAAACCGAGGCTGATGACGACCGAGACGACGGTGCCCAGCGCCATGCCCTTGAGTTCGATCGTGCCGAGCTTGATCGCGGCACCGCTGACGCCGGTGATCAGGACGAGCGAGGTCAGGATGAGGTTACGCGACTGGGTGTAATCGACGCGCTTCTCGATCAGCATGCGGATGCCGGCGGCCGCGATGACGCCGAACAGCAGCAAACAGACGCCGCCCATGACGGGGGTCGGGATGCTCCGGATCATCGCCGCGAGCTTGCCGCAGAACGAGATCAGCACGGCGATGACGGCCGCGCCGCCGATGACCCAGACGCTGTAGACGCGCGTGATCGCCATGACGCCGATGTTCTCGCCGTAGGTCGTGTTCGGTGTCGCGCCCGCGATGCCGGACAGCACGTTCGAGATGCCGTCACCGAGCAGGGAGCGGTCGAGGCCGGGGTCCTTCACCAGATCGCGACCGACGATGTTGCCGGTGACGACCAGGTGGCCGATGTGCTCGGCCAGCACGACGAGAAACGCGGGCGCCATCACCATGATCGCGGTTGCATTGAATACCGGAGAATACAGATGGGGCGGCTCGAACCAGGCTGCCTGGGAAATCGCCTGCAGGTCGACGATGCCCATCGCCAGGGACAACGCGTAGCCCGCCACGGTGCCGATCAGAACGGGGATGACGGCGAGAAAACCCCGCAGGAGGACCGACGAGAGAACGATCACGGCAAGCGTTACGAGCGAGACGGTCATCGCCTGGCCTGCGGTGAACAGGCTTCCAGCGGCGATCGTGCCGCTCAATCCGGCCATCTGGGCCGCGA
This sequence comes from Candidatus Ozemibacteraceae bacterium, assembly GCA_017998915.1. Lineage (GTDB taxonomy): Bacteria > Muiribacteriota > Ozemobacteria > Ozemobacterales > Ozemobacteraceae > MWAR01. The sequence continues at coordinate 1,246 of JAGOCE010000320.1, read as the reverse complement.
CAGGGGCCAATTCGAGGCCGATGACCGCGACGATTGCGCCCATCGCCGCCGGAGGAAACACGACGTCGATCCAGCCGATGCCAGCGACGCGGATGAGCTGGGAGACGGCGATGAAAAATATACCAAATGCTATAAAACCTCCCTGCGCCGCCGCGTAGCCGCCCAGCTGCGGATCGGCCATGATGGCGAACGTCGGCGCGATGAACGCGAAGCTCGAACCCAGGTAGGCGGGAATGCGGCCGCGCGAAACGATGAGATAGACCAGCGTCCCGATGCCGTTCATCAGCAGGGAGGTCGCCGGATTCACCTTGAACAGGAACGGGACGAGCACCGTCGCGCCGAACATGGCGAACAGGTGCTGAAGGCTGAGGGGAAGGGTCTGGAGAAGCGGCAGCCGCTCCTCGACCTGGATGACGCGCTGACTCATGGGTGTCGAAGCCTCTCGTGATGGAGTCCCCCGGCGGTCCTGCCTGCCGTGCGGTGTCACGAGATTACCCCGTTCCGCCTCCTGGGGCAAGTCCCTGTTTCTACTCCCAGAGGATGGTGGGTGGTCGCGTCTGGGCGCCGGCGGGGGCTGCCTCTTTTCGCGTGCGGGCCATGAGCGAGGTGAAGAACGAACTTGCGATGATGACGACGAGCATCGAGAGGTATTCGGATGCATTGATGATGCCCGTTTCGAGGCCGAACGAGGCCGTGACGATGCCAAAACTGAGCTGGTAGTTGAACAGCACGGCGGCTCTTTTCGCTTCGGGGGCCGGAAGATACCTTCTCGCCGCGAGCCAGGTGCCGGCGATTTTTCCGCCGAACGAGGCCAGCCCAAGGATCGCCAGCGTTGGAATGAGACCGGCGTGGAGATTGATCAGGCGTACCGACAGCCCCGCCTTGAAAAAAAAGATGGGGGCGACCAGGCCGAACACGATCGACTGGAGCTTGAGTTGAAGTTCCCCGTGCTCGGCGAGCACCTCGTTCAGCAGCATGCCTGCCGTGAACGCAAGGATCGAAACATGCACGCTGGCCTGTTTCGAGGCAAGAACGAGGCTGAGCAGCAGAAGCAGCACGAATCGAGTCTTCAGCTCGACCTCGTTGCCGGAATATCGAACGAACAGCCATCGGCAGAGGCGGGGTAGGCGGGTCAGCCAGAGCAGGATCAGCGCGAGAACGCCGAGGGAAACGACCGTCACGCCCTCGAACAGGACGACAAGGGCGATCATGCTGACGACGTCGACGATCATCGCCGCGCCGAGAA
>JAGOCE010000319.1 GCA_017998915.1 Candidatus Ozemibacteraceae bacterium | reverse complement strand
GAACCAGCGTCTGCGCGACACGAACCTGAAGCTACGTTCCTTCGAAGGCCAGATTCTCGACAAGACGACGAAACTATACTCAAGAGAATATTTCACGGAGTGTATGTCCACCGAGTTTTTGAAGGCGAAAAAGGAAGTGGTCGGCCTGTCGTTCGTCGTGGCGAAATGTTCCGTCTCGGGTGACAACGTGTATCTCGAGCAGCTGCTCGGCGAGATCGGCAGGGTGTTCGGCCTCCACCAGCGGCCCACGGACCTGTCGGCGCGGCTCGGAAGCGCGAAAGCCGTGGTCATGCTGTGCGAGGCGAACCGTGACGGCGCGGGAGCCTTTCTGCGCAGGGTTCGCAGGGATATCGACAAGTTCATCGTCGAGTTCCGCGAGTCGCGCGGAAGCGAGGCGGACGTTTCGTTCTTCACGTTCGTGTACCCCGAGGATTCGCAGGAACGAGAAGCCATGATCGCGCTGCTCGACCAATGCTGAATCCTGCCGGTTGGCCGCGACTCGGCGCGGCGCTCATCGTCTTCACCGTCGGGCTCGCCCTCTATCTGCCCACCCTTCAGCCCGGCATCGGTTGGTACAACGCCCCGGAGCTCGTTTGCGCGGCGCTCACGCTCGACGTTCCGCACTCGCCGGGATACCCGTTGTTCACCAGGCTTGCCTCTGCGGCGATCGCGCTGGTTCCCTGGGGCGACCCCGCCTGGCGCGTCAACTTGCTCTCCTCGATCCTCGGCGCGGCGGCGGCCGGCGCATGGGCGGCATGGCTGGCAGGGTGGGGGATCCGCCGTGGCATTGCCGCATGTGCAGGCATCTGGCTGCTCGTCGTTCCCACCTTCTGGGAACAGGCCACCTCGTCGGAAGTATATACACTAGAATGTTTCATTCTGGCGTCGTTCATGCTTCTCGCCCAGATGGCCCGCGCGGACCGGGTCGGTTTCGGGAAGGGTTTTGCCGCGGGACTGCTTCTCGCCGCCGGGATCGGTCATCGGCCGACCTTCGCCCTTCTCGCCGCTGCCGCACTTTTCACGCTTCACGGAACAGACCTGAAATCACGCCTCGACACATCATCCGTCGTGGGATTCACCTGCGGTCTCCTGACCGGTGCCCTCCCTACGCTCGATCTCTTCATCCGGCTGCAGAACGAAAACCGCGTCCTCATCGATCCGATGATCGGGCGCGGTCTCGATGGATTCTGGAGATTCTTCTCCGGGGCCGAGTATCGCAACGCGATCGGTGTCTTCGGACCGGCAGAACTGCTCGAACGCTTCAAAGGCTGGTTGGCTGTCATCGGTGGCGCCGGGATCTGGATGCCAGCCCTTGCTGCTGCGGCCGTTCTCGCGAAAGCACCGGATTGGCGAATCGTTGCGGCCTGCCTTTGGATGACGGCAGTCAATACAGGATTCGTGCTCAACTATAACGCCTTTGAAGCGCATACGATGCTGCTTCCAACGCTGATGGCGATCGGCGCCATGGGCGCCTCGGCACTCGAGCGTTATCGAGGCGGGAGTGTGGCCCGAGTGATGTTTGCGGTGCTGGTGGCGACCGGTCTTGCCATTCCCATCGCGGCGACGCGCATCGAAGGCCGTTCGCGTGATTCCGAGGTCGTCACGAGACGGATCGCTGCGCTCATTCCCGAACGTTCCGTGCTCATGATGAACAACGATATCGAATTCCGGCCGTTCTATTACCTCCGTATCACCAGGAAGTTCAGGCCCGATCTCGGCATCCGCCTCGTCGACGCGTTGACGGCATCCGACGCTGCGGAGCTCGAACAGGAGGTTGCACGTGGGGCCCTGTTCGGTTCCCTCATATACCCGGCGAGCGCCGCGAAGGTATTGAGTGAGCGATACGTGGTCGAACCCTGGGGATACCTCCATCGGATCAGGAATCCCGGCGCGGCAGACTTCGCGGACGCGCTGCCGCCCGAGTGGCGCCGGCTCGAAATCGGATCAGGCACATCGATCGCGGTTGATCCCGACGTGCAGATTCTCCCACTCGGCGGGCAGGCGGGACGGATTGCCTCGAACTCCCTGCTTCCGGGTGACGTGATCGTGTACCGATACCTGATGCCGATTCGGGCGGACTTCAGCCCATGTCTTCTGAAAACCGAGCTCGTCGATGACGACGGCAGGGGATACCAGGATTCCGGCGTGAAAACGGGGCACGACATTCACTTCCTCACCGCCGGAAAAGTCTTGATGCAGAGCGGCTATGCCAATTCCTATGCGGCCGTTCAACGGACGATCGTCGTGCCTGAACGCGTGCGGGGCACGAACGTTCGTCTGACGATGTGCATCGTCGGCGTCGGCAATTCGTCCCTCGAAACATGGGTAACGGATGTTCTGCCAGGAGCTCACCCCCTCAATTCGGAGGGAGCGACCGAGTTGTTCAGGCTGCGTCACGGAATGGGCGGCAAACCGCTGTTTGTCGACGGCAGAACGGGCGACATCGATGATGCACCGAGCTCCGGACGCTTCGTTGTCGCTGAATTTGTCCCTCTCCCAAACATTCCTTGATTTCCCCTATCTCCCCGACTATAATGCATCAGCCTCGAATCTCATTGTCCGGGGAGTCTTTTTGCCACACGCATTTCTGCTGGAAGCAGGGTTCTGGGGATTGCCCTATGGGACGCTGGCACGCGATCTCCGCGATGCCCCGGCGGCCGTGCTTTCCGTTTTCACCCGCGAGCGCATCCAGGCCGGCCGTGCCAGGATCTGGGTAAGCGCTCACCGCGTCGGCATTCTCATCGACGGCATCCCCGAGTCACAGGCCGATCAGATGACCGAAATCCGCGGCCCAAAAGCGTCGGTTGCCTACGATTTCAACAGGCTTCCCACTCCTGCCGCCCGGGGATTCGCATCAGCACAGGGTGTCGAACTCAAAGACCTCGTGATCCGCGACGTCGACGGGGAGAAGTTCCTGTTCGCTCGACGCGGAGAAAAAGGCCGACCGTCGCTCGACATCATCCCGAAGCTCATTCCCGCAATTCTGGCGGCCCTCCCCTGGACGGGCAGACCGTGGAACGATGATGCGGCGTTTCCGCAGCCGCCGGCCTATATCTGCGCGCTCGCCGACGAAAAGATCGTTTCCTGCTCGATCGACGGCGTCACCTCGGGAAGGGATACCGGGCTGCTGGAAGGCGGGGTGTTCCGCAAAATCAGCGTCCCGTCGGCGGTCGAGTATCCCGGCATTATGTCGGGGCTTGGGCTGACCCAGCTTCCCGCCGACAGGCAGAAAATCATGGAATCGCATTTCCAGTCGATCGTCGAATCCGGTGCAACGGTAAGGAAAGAACCACGCATCCTCGAGCGTATCGCGTTCGAAGTCGAGCGCCCTCAACCCGTCGTCATCAACCTCGGGGACGACGCCTGGATCGAACTTCCCGATTCGGTCTATATGCAGATTCTCGCCGATTCTCCCGCATATCTCCCGACGGAATCGTCACGTGGTGGTCTACTCCCGAAACTCATCGGATTCGTCGAAAAACGAAATCTCGCTTCGAACGAGGCCGACGTCCGCGCGCGTGACATCGAACGGCGCATGATGGCCGCCGCCGACGCCTGGTCGATGGATCTCGCGAAACCACTCGATGAATGGGCGGCAGGGCTTCGGCAGATGCCCCAGTCGACCGGCACCGGGACGATGTACGACGCGGCATTGAACGTGTCACGGATGGCCCAGCAGTTGAGCAGGCTTCCCGGGCTTGCCGCGGAGATCCAGGAGTCCCAGGTCGACCGGGTGATCCTGCTGGCGATGTCGGAATACTGTTTCGCGATCGTCCGCAAATACCCCGAACTGGCAGGAACGCTGATTGCCGTCGTTGCCGAACGCAAGGGGATTCCCCCCGAAACGGTCTCGATCGTCCGCGACACGGCCGGATTCTGGGCTGGCCGGGACGTGATCCCCACCGATCACACCGCGATCGTCTGCTCCCTTGCCGGAATGCTGGCCAGATTGCGCGACATGTCCCCGGAATCCAACAGGGAGACGATTGCGGACAGGCTCCTGAACCTGCTCATCACGAATGATATATGCATTGATATTGTACAGGCCTGCGGTGCCGCCGATGTCGCCGCCGCAAGGAGTTTCTGGCTCGAGGCCCTCACGCGGAAAATGCAGCGCGAGGGAATGGACCGTCGAAAATTTGAGTGGCTCATCCCCGATGGCGGGATCGACCCCGTCTCCATCCTGACGGCCGCTCGCTCTTGGAAGGACGGCGTTCCCGCAGATGCGGAACAGCTCAAGTCCCTGCTCGGCAGGCTTCAGCAAAGGCTTGCGCTCGCCGGCACTTCCGAGCTTCCCCTGCCGCCCGAGACGCCGCCAGAAAAAGCCCTTCACGCGAAGCTCGAGCTGCTCGAGAACCCGGCTTGTCTCTCCTACATCGATCTGTTCGAACACCTCGCCGGTGCGAGAATACACGCCGAAGCGTGTCTCATGGACCTTCCGACCGCTCTCGATCTCTCACAGCCCGACATCGGCCGTCGCGTCGCCCTCCTCAGGCGATATACCTGTCAGCTTCGTCGTCTGCCGTTCCTTGGCGGTGCGCAGAAACAACAGGCATCGGCGACGGCAGGAGGTGTCGCATGACCCGGCTGCCAACGTTCGCCGCATCCCGGACCATTGCCGCATCTCTGTCGCCATGGCCCGGAAACAGGCCTTCGCTCCGAAACTCGCTCGCGCATGTGCGTGAGATGTCCCTGTCATCATCCCAGGAGGAATGTATCGCATGATCGCATCTGAAGACCATCCCAACACTCCAGCAACTCCTCCCGCCGGCGGTGCCGGACGCGACGGAATCAAGGGCGCGTATCCGCTGCTGCCCCTGCGCGACGTGGTCGTGTTTCCGTACATGGTGGTCCCGTTGTTCGTCGGTCGTAAGAAATCGATTCGCTCGATCGAGGACGCGATGATGAAGGACCGGAAAATCATCCTCTGCGCGCAGAAAGTCGCGAAGACTGACGATCCGAGCGTCGAGGACCTGTACACGACGGGTACCGTCGCCGAAATTCTGCAGCTCCTCAAGCTGCCCGACGGCATTCTCAAGATCCTCGTCGAAGGCACGACCAGGGT
>JAGOCE010000318.1 GCA_017998915.1 Candidatus Ozemibacteraceae bacterium | reverse complement strand
CGGCGAGGCCGGCCGAGATGCCGGCCATGTTCTGCTCGGCGATGAAGCACTCGACGGAGCGCCCGGGGAACTTCTGGGTGAACTTTTCCGCGAACGTCGAGTTCTGCGTGTCGCCGTCGATGACCCAGATGCGGGAATCAGCGTCACCGAGGGCGACGAGGGCGTCGCCGACGGCCTGGCGGGTGGCAACCTTCGCACCGGCCTGGTAGGGAGCCGGCGGAATCTGCGGGGCGACCGGGCCGCCCGGAATGGTGCCCTTCGCGGCGGACGGCTTGTGGATGGCCGGTGCGGGCGGGCTCTTCATGATGTCGTTCGAGACGTCCGCGCAGGCAGCGTCGAGCTCGGCGCCGGGTTTCATGGGCTTGCCGTGCCAGCCGTCCTTGTTTTCCATCGCGGCGACACCGTGGCCTTTGAACGTGCGGGCGAGGATGCAGACGGGTTTGCCGGAAACCTTCACGGCGCGGTCGAACGCGGTGAGCAGCTCTTCGAAATCGTGCCCGTCGACTTCCAGGGCTTCCCAGCCGAAGGACTCGATCTTGCGGGCGTAGGCGTTCATGTCGTGGCCGTGCATCGTGGCCTGGCTCTGGCCGAGGCGGTTCACGTCGACGATCGCGGTGATGTTGTCCATCTTGAGGTGGGAGGCGAGGGCGAAGGCTTCCCAGACCGAGCCTTCGGCCATTTCGCCGTCGCCCATCAGAACGAAGGTTCGCGCGTCGCTCTTGAGAACACGCGACTGCTGGAGGGCGATGCCGAGGCCGACCGACAGTCCCTGGCCGAGCGAGCCGGTGGCGACGTCGACGAACGGCAGACAGGGCATCGGATGCCCTTCGATCGGGGAGTTCATCTGGCGGAGCGTGAACAGGTCCGCTTCCTTGAGAAAACCGGCTTCGCACCAGGCGGCATACAATGCCGGGGCCGCGTGGCCCTTCGACATGACCAGCCGGTCGTTCGCGTGCGACTCGGGATGCGCCGGATCGTAGCGCATCGTGTGAAAGAAGAGCACCGACAGCAGATCGGCGGCCGAACAGCAGGATGTCGGGTGGCCGGAGCCTGCCTTGGCAGTTGTCTGGAGCGACAGCAAGCGGATTCTGGCTGCCCTGTGCTTCAATTCCTTGATGAGTGGCCCTGTATTGCGGCTCATGGGTCCTCCTGGCGGGATAAATGTGCGAGAACCCTTATACCATGCCGCGGATCGTTTTTCCACCCGGGAATGATTTTATCCTTTCACGGGAGCCGCAGGCGCCCCTGCCTGGGGGGGCTCTTCGGCAGTCGGAGCGGATCCGGGCTCCGGCAGTGCCGGAACGCCGCCGGCACAGATGGAAACGAGTTTCTGCACCGGCGTTCCTCCTGGGATGAGTTCGGGGATCCAAGGCAGAAGCCAGAAAAACGAAAGAACGACGGTCATGATGCCCGCCAGGGCAAAATCGTATTCCGGGAACGGCCTGAAATCGATGATCAGCAAGGAAATCGCATGGATCCAGAGGCCGACCCCGGCCGCGCGGAGAGCATGCCCGGGAAGGGACCACAGAGCAAGCCTACGGGGAGGGTATTCCGCATCCGTGCGGGAGGCCAGGGCGAGATCGATGCTCCGGTTCGGAAGACCGAGCAGGAGTCGCAGGAACCACGCAAGCCTCAGTTGATCGCCCGTGCCGGCGGCAGCTTCCCTGAGGTCGGTTGCGGACTCGGGAAGCCTTCTTCCGAAATAGAGCCGCAGGATCAGCCAGGTCGACATCATCTGTGAGATGACGATGAACGCCCATGCCTTCAGGGGGGGCACGAACGGAAACAGACATGCGAACTGTAGTCCCGACGGAATTCCGACCAGGGACGCGGCGAGGATGCCGCCGAACAGGGCAAGCCAGGCGTCTACCGGCCAGAACTCGGACCTCAGCTGATACGTGGTGTAGAAAATTTTCGCGTTCGCGGGCTGTACACGGTTCGGTGCGTCCGAAAAAATCCAGGCGAGCGCGACAATGATGCCCAGGGCCGCGAAAAGAATCGCAAGCCCTCGGATGGTGCGTTGGAGGCGTACATTCCACATGCGAGATGAAACAGTATTCAAATTGCCAAGTTGTGCAAGCGAAACTTTTTTGGAGCGAGTTGTTGTGTGACTTCCTGTTTTGTGTTATTGTGACCCGGAATGAGTGATGCCGCCTCGGTATCGACCGGATCCGAAGACATACCGGGAGCATCGTCGCAGAGAGAGTTACCGAGCTCAACCGGAGTCGATATGGCAGACGAATTTTCTTTGGTACATCAGGTGGACGGACCCGTGCTGATCATCCGCACCAAAGGGTATCTGAACGACCTCGGTGCCGAGCAGGTCGATACGGTGTGTTCCGAGCACCTGGGCAAGGACGTCAAGAAAATCGTCATCAACCTCGATCAGTCGCCGCTCATCAACAGCATCGGCATCTCGATCCTGATCGGCGTCATCGAGGCGATCGAAGAGGCCGGCGGAGCGCTCGCGTTCACGAATCTGACGTCGACGAACCGCAAGACGTTCGAGATGATGGGTCTGCTCCAGTTCGCGCAGGCGTTCGATGCCGAAGAGCAGGCTGTCGCCTCCTTCAAGAGCTCCTGAAGCCCAGGAACCGGAAGTCATCGTGACGGGAATCGAGACGGACGCCCAACAACAGGTTCTTCGTTACGAATATGTCCTCAAAGCGCTCAGCGACATCGGGGACGAACTCTGCCGCGTCACCAGTTTCGACGCCCAGCTGAAATCCCTTCTGCATCTGCTTCTGGGCACCCTCGGCGTGAGCAAGGGCGGCATCTTCATCTACGACGCCATGTCGGAAAGCGTCTCCCTCCGCTGCTCCTGGAAGCTTTCAAAAAAAGCGGCCACGCACGCGCTTTCGTCCGCCGAGGCGCAGGAGATCGAGAAGCAGAACGACCCGATCACGTTCCCGATCGAAGAGTTTCCGTTCATGAAGGAGCTGGTCGCCAACTTCCGCGATGACGATCTCAACTCGATCTCGATCCTCAAGGTCCGCGAGAAGCTGATCGGCTTCCTGGTCGTGGGTCGCAAGCTCAAACGCGAAACCTTCTCCGAGAAGGAAAACAGCTTCCTCACGACCCTCTCAAGAAATATATCTGTTGCAATAAATAACTTCCTGCTGATGGCCGACCTGCGCGACACCAACAAGCGCCTCGACGACAAGATCCAGGAAGTCAGCATCCTGTACCAGGCGACCCAGATGATCGCCTCCGAACTCCAGCTCCAGACCCTGCTCGACATGGCCATGAGCGCGACCTCCGAGATCTCCGAGGTCAAGCGCGGATCGATCTGGCTGTATGACGAGGAGCACGAGGCGTTCACCCTCCGCAGCCACCTGGGCGACACGACGGACATCCCCGATACGATCCCCCTGGCCCGGAGCGGCGTCTGCCAGAAGCTCTTCACGAACAAAGAGCCGATCAAGATGATGCGTGAAGTGGCCGAGACGCAGAAAATGCCCGAGATCGACGAGGTCGTCTTCGGCAAATCCTTCGTGATCGTGCCGATCGTGCACCAGGGCGAGTTCCTCGGCGCGATGCACATGTGCGAAAAGACCTCCGGAAGCGAGTTCTCGGAGCGCGACCAGCGCCTGGTCACCGTCTTCGCCGTCCAGCTCGGAGCCGCCGTCAAGAACGCGAAACTCTACGAGCAGGCCATCACCGACGGCATGACGCGGTTATATCTGCATAAGTATTTCAAACAGCGCCTGTTCGACGAGGTCAAGCGCGCGGCCCGCTTCAACAGGGCTCTCGCGCTGATCATGATCGACGTCGACCATTTCAAGAAATTCAACGACACCTATGGCCACCAGACCGGCGACGAAGTGCTCAAGCGCGTTGCCGCGATCATGCGCAAAGCCGTGAGAACGCATGACCTGCCGGTTCGGTACGGCGGCGAGGAGTTCGCGCTGGTCCTGCCCGAAACCGACATGCAAGGCGCCATGGCCGTTGCCGAGCGTGTGCGCCGCGCCATCGAGATGGACTCTCTCGAAGCGGGCGGCAAGACGATCAAGTTCACGGCCAGCCTCGGCGTCGCCGTGTTTCCCGACTCGGCCCTCGAAATGGACGATCTCATCAAGGCCGCGGATATGGCCCTCTATAAATCGAAGGAAGGCGGTCGGAACCGCGTCACGCAGGCTCCTCAACTCGACCCGTCGAAGCCGCCCCACACGACGCCCCCGGCGGAAACCTGAGCGCCTCCGCGTTCCTTCAGCAGCCGGAGCGTTTCCGGAACATCGCGATCCTGCTTCCGCCCGGCGTTTTCTCGTTCTTCAGCTGCTCCCAGCCGTGCTCGGAAAGATACGCAAGATCCTCGTCGGCAAGCGGCCGCACCAGGAGCCCTTTCTGCGGGCCGCTGACGTGAGAGATCGAGCCGTCGTCCCGAACGATCGCCTGGCGGCTGCCGCGCAGCGCCTCGAATGAATCGAACGTCATCAGCAGGGGCGCCTGAGGCTTCAATACCCGGAAACACTCGGAAAATGCCGCATACAGCCCGCTTCTGTCAAGGTGGTCGAACAGATGATGGGCGAGAATCCCGTCCAGCGATGCGTTGCCGAAGGGAAGCGCCCGCGCGTTGCCAACGAGGCACGAGGCTTTGACTTCCTCTTCGAAGATGTTGTTGTCGACGACCTGGATGGCTTTCTTCGACAGGTCGAGCCCGATCCCACGAAAGCCGATGCGGGCGAGATAGATCGTGTTGCGCCCCTCGCCGCATCCGAGATCGAGAACCAGCCCGTTGCGAGGAACAAGCCGGGCCATGTGCTGGATGAGTTTCGCCGACGGGGCGATGATGCCCTGGTGCCTGAGAAAACGCGACCAGGCCTTGTCCCAGAACGTGCGGGAAAGAAGTTCCGGATCAGAATTCATGTGCTCCCCCCAAGGAACTCAACCGTGACGGCCGTGATGTCGTCATGCTGCTCGGCATCGCCGATGAATTGAATCACGCTGTCCAGCAGAGCCGCCGCCGGATCCGTCGACCTCGGGTCGGACAGGAACCGTTTCAGCCTGCTCTCCTCATACTCCTCCCCTTCGGGATTGCGCGCCTCTGTGACGCCGTCCGTATACATGACGAGCATGTC
>JAGOCE010000317.1 GCA_017998915.1 Candidatus Ozemibacteraceae bacterium | reverse complement strand
CCTCTGGAGCGCCCTTTCCAGCAAAGGCTTCGGAAACGCGCCCGCCCTGGCCGTTCGACAAGACGGAAGGCATGGAGCCGCTCCTGATCAGTGATGCCGAGATCGTTTCCACACCATCGGATGCGGAACGGAAGGAGTCCATGGCGGAACTCACGGGACGCCTCGCGATCGAGGAGCATCCCATCGCACGCCGAAAGATCCTTCGACGCTGGGTTCTCAAAACGGATACAGGGGACCGTGTTCCGCTCACGCTCAATTTTCAACTGCTCTCGGCCGTCAAAAAGCCGGGAATTCCCGATGAATCCGTGAAGATCGTCGGCAAATGGACGACATCGGCATCCGAACCCCGTCTCAAGTATCTGACGGCCGACCGGATCGAAATGGTTGCGCCGACGGGTTCAGGAACGTCCGACATCGCTTCCGGCACTTCGAATGTTGCCACCGGCACTTCCGATATCGCATCGGAGTCTCCCGACATTGCTTCAGGTTCTGCCGGCGCCGGCTCCATGGCGAACAACATCGCGCCGTTACGAGTCCCTTCTTCCGACGTCGGCTCTGCAAGTGAATTAACGGATATCCCTGCTCCTGCTTCCCAGACGATGAGCATCTCACCGGATGTCGCATCGGAGCCCCTGAAAGTCTCGCCGCCCCAGAACGCGACGGACGCGCTCACGATCGGGCGGTAAGCACATCTTTCAGAACGCCTGTTTTCCGGTAAGCCACGCATGATTTTTCCCTTTTCGGCGAGAATTTCGGAAGCTGACCGGCATCGGTACGAGATCGATGCCGTTTCCGGGGCATTTTACGGTATCTTCATCGGAATGATGACGCCCTTCATCCCCATCCTGATGAAACGCCTTTCGGCGACGCCGCTCGAGATGGGGCTGGCGCTCTCGGCGCCGTATTTTTCGCTCGTTTTCGGCTTCCCGCTCCTGCGGTATTTCACGGGGTGGCGGGCGCTCGACATCATCACCGTCCCGACCGCCGTGACCAGGCTCGCCATCGCGGGGGTCGGCTTCACCGACAATACGACGGCGATCCTGCTGCTCTACGTGCTGTGCCAGTTCGTCGAAGGACTTGGCATGGGCGCCTACACACGGGTGCTGAAGGAGCTGTATTCCGACGGTTCGCGTAGCCTCGCGATGGGGTACGTCAGGTTTTTCATCGCGATGACGACGATCGTCGGCTCGGCCGTCGGTGGCTGTATGCTCGATTCCGGACACAAAACGGCGATGTTCGTCATCGCGGGCGTCTGCGGCATGCTGTCGTCGGCCAATTTCAACCGCGTGCTGCCGCGCGATGCCTCGCCGACATTCGCGACGGGCGGCTTCAGCGTCGGGTCCGTGCAAACCACTCTGAAGGCCTCTGAAGGGTTTTTCTGGCTGAACGTGACGATCATGCTGTACGGCTTCGGAAACCTGCTGATGCTCGGCGTGCTGCCGACGAAGCTCGTCACCGGCTGGCACGTGTCGAATGCGACGGTCGGGTATCTGAACGGCCTGACGAACGTCGTCCAGATGTTTGCCTACGTCGTCATCGGCCGGTTCATCGCGAAGCACGGCTCGCAGCGCGGCCTGTTTCTCGGTATGTTCGGCGGCCTGTTGAACCCCTGGCTGTTCTTTCTCGCGCCAACGGCCGCCTATCTCATGGTGCCGTATTCGTTCACCGGCATCCTCAACGTCGGCTTCGACCTGAGCTGGATGCAACTGATCATCGCGTTCGCCCCGGTTTCGGAGCTCGCCGTATATGGTTCAGTATATACTTTCCTGATGGGCCTTCGGGGAATCGCCGCGATGCTCTTCTCTAACCTGGCCCTCTCGGCGCTCGGCGTCGACACATTCCTCGTTCTCGCCGGGTTCTTCATGCTCGCCGGCGTTTCGATCGCCCTCTGGAAGCGCGATTCCTGGAAAGCCTGAAAACGCTCGGATCGAACGGTTCGTTGTCATTCTGCAGAACTCGATCGGCGCAAGGTGTTTTGTCCGAACTCATCAGCGTAATCTACACCATCTGAGAATCGTGTCTTGTTTTGACAGAGTCACCTTCTGAGAGTATATTCGGGCTAAGGACAGAAAATAATATCAGTCCAGAAAAAATGAGAGTTTGAACGGGAGAGATCGATATGACGAAGCACGAGCAGTATGATATTTCCGTTTCCAAAGAAACCCTCAGGGCGCTCGAGACCCTTGCCACGCACGAGGGCAAGACGCTGGACGGCCTCATGCGCGATCTCATCACCTCGTATCTCAAACTCCAGGCGGCCAAAGCGGGAAAGGCGCCCGTCGATGAGATTCACGACCACATTCTCGAGATCATCGAGTCCGGCGCCGCCGTCGGGAAATAGCGGGGGCGCAGCCATGAAACAACTCCACGTCGACATATCCCTTCCCGAAGCCACCTACCGCGCCCTCGAAGCACAGGCCACCAAGGAGGGCCGCACCACGGACGACCTCGTCCGCAACCTCGTCGTGTCGTACATCAAAGTCCAGGCCGCCAAATCGGGAAAAACGGCCGGCGATATCTTTCACGAGCTCGCCCTCTCGTATATCAAAGCTTCCAGTGTAACAGAACAACTCCATCACGGGAAAAGATAGCATCGACAATACATAGAGCGTTTCATCGCAAAGGCGCCGAACCGCAGAAAATTTACCAATATACGTCTGCCTCTGATCACAGAACGTGTTTTGTCGTGCTCAGGTTTGAAACCCGCCGTTTTGGCGGACCGGATATTCCTCATCGTCACTGGCTTTCATGAATGAATTCGGCCAGCCATTCTCGTCAGCCCAGTATCTCAGCCACATCCGCCCGACATCTGAGAATGCGATATTCATTCTTTGTCAGCATCAGAACAACGGCAATCCGGAAGGGCATCGTCCAGCACAACGATACCCCGCCATCGTCGTTTGGGTGCCAGGGTCGGATTGCGTCGTTCGAGAATCGAAATGTCAACCATGAAAGCCTCCGCAAGATCGCCAGGCAGGAACCCCCGTTTCCCCGCGTCGAAGAAGGAACGGCCGTCCACATATTCCAGGCTTCCCGAAGCAATCCGGTATCGCCACTCTTCGACAGTCCTGACGGTCGCAAGACGTCTCGAAGATTCCCGCCACGTCTGACGCTCGATGCGCGACCAGACACGTGGTGTGTTTTCGCACGCCTGCTGTACATCATGCGTTTTTTGGACGACGATCTTTTCACCCCTTTTTGAAACGGTCAGTCTCGTCGTCATAAACTCGCCGTCATCCGATCTGACAAGCGCCTCAAACTGGTGTCGAAACACGTCGTTCCATTCCGTCCCGGAGGCCAACAGCATCAGATGGCCTTCTTCGATGAACCTTCCGGTCCCTTCCGCGCACGTCTCCCACCGAACCCACGCCAGCAGCCGTGGAACTACCCATGTCAATCCAACTGTTTCCGGCGCAAGACCGCGCCGTTCCGTCATTTCAGATTTGCCGTCATTTTGTGGTCGTTCCCAGGAAAATTCGGACGAACCGAGCAGAAACTCCTGTGAGGGTGTCGCTATACGAAGAAGCGTATCTGCATGCCACGGAGGCAGTTCGTCATGTGTCGTGCTCAGGAATGAAACGGGGTACCGGTCATCGGCGTAGACCGGACATAGAGCCGGGCAGGAAAGTGAAATGAGAAGCCAAAGCCTTATCCATCGTCGTGCCCAACGTACGATGACATGATACCTTTCAATTGTTTCGTGAAACGTTCCGGTGCGTCCCATGGTGATGTTCATATTATTATATATTATACTATTGCCAAATTGATCGCGATTTCGAGTTTGCATCATATGGACGTGTCGTCTGGCATCGTCGATGGCAATGGGGACGCATGAAATCGTCTCTGCTGTCTCCAGTAGGATGACGAGAGAAAGCGGGCGAGGATGAGGGGAAAGGCGGTCAGCATCACCGTGCCGAGGAGTGTTTCCTTGACGGGGGGACCGTATTGGCGGGGGTCTTGCGCCTGGGCATACAGACCGAGGAGGATGAGGGCCCAGAAGCCGGCCGAGAGGGTATACAGCAGGCGGGCGACGTAGAGTTTCAAAACCGAGGGGGCGGTGACGACGGAGTTTTCTGTTTCTTCCACGACGGGCGGTCCGCCGTTGCTCGCGATTCTCTGAAGGGAGAGGCGGCGGCCGGTTTCGAAGAGGTTGCGAAGCGTCTTCCAGATGTAGATGGGGCCTGCAAGAAACATGATCAGAACGAGAAGGGGCTGCTGGCTGAGCAAGAAGGCATCGTAGAGGCCGTGGCCAAAAACAGCGTATAGGTAACCCCGTACGATCAGGGACTGTTGCTGCTCGGGCGGGGCGAACTTCGCGAGGCCGGCGTAGTAGCCCATCATGGCGCCCCAGGCGAGGTGGCCGGGGACCGAAAGGACGGCGCGCAGGACGCCGACGCCGGCGCCATGGTCGAGAACGTAGAAGAAGTTCTCGATGCCGGCGAATCCGAGCGAGGCGGCCGAGACATAAACGATGCCGTCGTTTTCCTCGTTGAAATTTGGGTCGTTCCAGACGGGGACGAGACCGGAAAGAAGTTTCGCGAACTCTTCGACCGCGGCGATTCCGACGAATGAGAAGAGGAAGATGCCGGCGATGGTCTTCGGCGTTCCGCCGAACGCGAGTTTTTCGATGCCGACCTCCACGATCACGACGGGAATGATCGAGATCGCGCCCCATTTCATGACCTTCATGACGAGATCGAGCGGCTCCGGCTCGGCACGATCCATGTGCCGCAGATACCTGAAGAACATCACGATGGGCGCGATCGACAGCACGGTCAGAAACAGAAACGGCATCATGCGTGAACCTCCCGGCTCATCCTTCTCACCGCTTCATTCTTCCCCAACGCCCAACAGAATGTAAAGCTGAATTTCCGGGATTCTTGAAACATCGAACGGGCTTCTTGCCTTTCCGGGAGGCTGTCCCCCGTGAAAACTACGATGCAATCAGAATGAAACAGGCAATGGGTATTTATGCAAGTTGAACTTGCAATTGTCCCTTTTCGAGCGATATTCTTTTTACGAAATACACGATTCATCGCAGTTTCCGAAGGTCTTTCCCGGTGCTGCAGCTGTTTCGGCAA
>JAGOCE010000316.1 GCA_017998915.1 Candidatus Ozemibacteraceae bacterium | reverse complement strand
AGACCGCAGGGCTGTTCGCGGCGATCGAAGCCGGCGATGTTGCCCGAGTACGAAAACTCCTTGCCCGGAAACCCGATCTGAATGTACGTCACCCCTCGGGGATGCCCCTGATGGTCTATGCCGCAGGATGGGGGAATCTCGAGATCATGAAGCATCTCGCCATACGGGGTTGCAGGATCGACGCTGCCGACACGCGTGGAATCACGGCTCTGCATCTTGCGGCCATTCGCGGTTTCGACGACGTGGTTCGATGGCTGATCAAAAACGGTGTCCCGGTGGACGTCACGAATCAGGCCGGCCAGACTCCCCTGCTCTGGGCCGTCGACGACGGGCATGTCTCGACGGTGAAACTCCTCATCGACAGCGGCGCATGCCCCAACCACCACGACCGAGACGGCGAAACCCCCGACCGCATCGCCCGCCGAAAAGGATATGCGGAGATTCTCGAGCTTCTCGCTTCACCGAAGGCCAGGTAGAACACGTATCACAGAGGTTCCCGTTCTGCGTGAAAACTGACGTATTTGACCTGATCGGTTCCTTGCCAATGCCGGCGGGGGGGAGTATACTCCCCCCTGTTTTGTCTGCTTCATTTGCATCAGAAAGAGGTCTGCGTGGCTACGATCATCGACGGTGCCGGGATTTCGAAAAAGATTCGTGAAGAGATACGACAGGACGTCCAGGCGCTCGCCTTTCGACAGGAACGACTTCCCGGTCTGGCCGTCATTCTCGTCGGTCAGGACCCCGCGTCGGAAGTTTATGTGAATCAGAAGCGCAAAGCCTGCGAAGCCGTCGGGTTCGTGTCGCAGGAAATCAAGATGCCCGACACGACCAGCCAGGCCGAACTGATCGAAAAGATCCGGGAACTGAATGACGACATCCGCATTCACGGCATTCTCGTTCAGCTTCCCCTGCCGAAGCAGATCGACGAGTGCGCCGCCATCGAGGCGATCGATCCGGCGAAAGACGTCGACGGCTTCCATCCCGTGAACGTCGGGCGCCTCATGATCGGCACCGACTGCCTCGCTCCCTGTACTCCGTTGGGCGTGATCGAGATGATCAAACGCTCCGGAATCGATATCGCCGGAAAAAAGGCGCTCGTCGTCGGCAGGAGCAACATCGTCGGAAAACCCCTCGCGATCATGCTGATGAAGATGAACGCGACGGTCACGGTTGCGCACTCCAGAACGCAGAATCTCCAGGAAGAGGTCGGCCGTGCCGATATCGTCTGCGCCGCCATCGGGAAGCCGCGCTGCATCCCCGGCGCATGGATCAAGCCGGGAGCCGTCGTCATCGACGTTGGGACAAACTCGGTTCCGAATCCCGACAAGCCAGGCGCGACGAAACTCGTCGGCGACGTCGAGTTCGAGACGGCGGCCGAGCGCGCGTCATTCATCACCCCCGTTCCCGGCGGCGTCGGCCCGATGACGATCGCCATGCTCCTGTCGAACACCCTCGAGGCCCGAAACGCCCTTCTTGCGACCCCGCATGCGCACCCGGCAGTCTCCGTGGCAAACGAACGATAACCGTGTGACCGTAGGGCCGGTTCGCGAACCGCTCCTACAATATAAAATATATAATATATAATATAGGATGGGAATGAACATGACGATGGACCAGGATGTTCTTCTGATGACCCCGGGGCCGGTGGAACTCGATTCCGAAATCCTCCTCGCCGGCGCACGCCCCCTCCGCCATCATCGCACGACGGACTTTTCGCCGCTCTATACCGACTGCGTCGATCGTCTGAAGAAAATTTTCAAGACCAAGGGCGAGCTGTATCTCACGTTGTCGTCCGGCACCGGCGTCATGGAGACCGCGATCGCCAACATGTTCAACCAGGGCGAGACGGTCCTGACCGTCGAGACCGGCTCGTTTGGCGAGCGATTTACGCAGATCGCGAAGGCGTTCAAACTGAATGTCATCCCCCTGAAATACCAGTGGGGCCACCGGGCGAAGGTCGAGGACATCCGGCAGATGCTCGATGCGCACCCGTCGATCGCCGGCGTCACGGTCACGTTCAATGAGACCTCGACCGGCGTCCACAACGACCTGAAGGCGATCGGCGAGCTTCTGCACGAGCGCGGCAAGTTGTTCATCACCGACGGCGTTTCGGGCATCGGCGCCCTTCCCTTCGACATGGATGGCTGGCACGTCGATGTGGCCGTCTCGGCGTCCCAGAAGGGCCTTCTGACCCCGCCCGGCGTCGGCATGATCGCTCTCTCGAGCCGCGCCATGGCGAAACTCGAGAAGGTCGACTGCCATGGGTTCTATTTCGATCTCAAACAGTATAAAAAAAACCAGGAACTCGCGATCCCGGCGTTTCCCTGGACGCCCGCCATCTCGGTCATGTACCAGCTCCAGGCGGCGCTTCACAAGATCGACCGGATCGGCTTCGACAACGTGCTGAAGCATTATCACCGGCTGGCCGAGGGCCTCCGGACAGCCCTCAAGGCAATGGGCCTGACGATCTTCACGCAGCCCGACGCGCGTTCCGACGTCCTGACGGTCATCAACGCGCCGGCCGGCATTCATCCGAAGAAGATCGTAAGCGAGATCCGCGACAACTTTGGCGTGCTGATCGCCGGCGGACAGGGCGAGATCGCCGACAAGGCGTTCCGCATCACGACGATCGGCGCGATCTCCGAGCGGGAGATCATCGCGACGATCGGCCTGCTCGAGATCGCCCTCGTCCGCCTCGGCTTCCAGAAAGAGCCGGGCGCAGGCATGAAAGCGCTTCTCAGCTTCTTCGCAAAATGAATCCCGATCCCAGGAGCGTCTCCAAACGATCGGCGACGGGCCCCCACCCTCGCCCGATCAGCCTTCTGGCGGCCGATCTCGGGCTGAAAGCCGACGAGATAGAGCTGTACGGCCCCGACAAAGCGAAGATCGCCCATGGCGTTCTCGAACGACGGTCGGGCGAACCCGACGCGAAGCTCGTTCTCGTGACGGCGATGACGCCGACGCCCGCGGGCGAAGGCAAGACGACGATGACGATCGGCCTTGGCGACGCCCTTCGCATCATCGGCCGGCGATCGATCATCTGCCTACGCGAGCCCTCGATGGGGCCGGTCTTCGGCGTCAAGGGCGGTGCGGCCGGCGGCGGTCGGGCCCAGGTCGTCCCGATGGAGGACATCAACCTCCATTTCACGGGCGACATCCATGCCGTTTCGGCTGCGCACAACCTGCTGGCGGCGATGATCGACAACCACCTCATGCAGGGAAATGCGCTGGGCCTTGACCCCCGCCGCATCCAGTTCCGCCGTGTCATCGACATGAATGACCGGGCGCTGCGCACGACCGTGTGCGGCCTCGGCGGCCCGGCGAACGGCTGGGTGCGCGAGACGGGCTTCGACATCACCGCCTCCTCGGAAGTGATGGCGATTCTCTGCCTGGCATCCGATATCACCGACCTGAAAAAACGCCTCGGATGCATCCTGGTCGGGTTCACCACGGCGGGCGCCCCCGTATTCGCCCGCGACCTGCACGCCCAGGGAGCGATGGCGGCCATCCTGCGTGATGCCATCAAGCCGAACCTTGTCCAGACCGCCGAAGGCACGCCCGCCTTCATTCACGGCGGGCCGTTCGCGAACATCGCCCACGGCTGCAACAGTCTCGCGGCGACGCGGCTCGCGCAAAAGCTCGGTGACGTGGTTCTCACCGAAGCGGGCTTCGCGACCGAGCTGGGGGCGGAGAAATTCTTCGACATCAAGTGCCGCACCGCGGGGTTGAATCCCCAGGCCGTCGTGATCGTCGCGACCATCCGGGCCCTGAAATACCATGGCGGTGTCGCGAAAGCCGACCTGGCGCGCGAGCACATGATCGAGCTCAGCCGCGGCTTCGAGAATCTCGCCAAGCACATCGAGAACATCCGGATGTTCAACCTTCCGGCTGTCGTCGCGATCAACCGGTTCCCCGACGATACCGATGCAGAGGTGGCGATGGTGAAGAACGCCGTCGAAGAGGCGGGAGGCGTGGCGGCCGTTTCCACGGCGTGGACCGACGGCGGCGAAGGCAGCCTGGATCTGGCCCGCAAGGTCGACGAGATGCTGCGCGGCCGGGAAAGCGCCTTCCAGCCGTTGTATCCGCTCGAGATGCCGCTGGTCGAGAAGATCAACGTGATCGCCCGTAGCTGCTACGGCGCAGCGGCGGTCGAGATTCTCGAGCCTGCGAAAAAGGCGCTGGCCCAGTTCGAGCAGATGGGTTGCGGCGAACTGCCGCTCTGCATGGCGAAAACACAGCACTCGCTCACCGATGTACCGTCGATGATCGGGAGGCCGCGTGGTTTCAAGGTGACCGTGCGCGAGGCGCGGCTTTCCTCGGGAGCCGGCTTCGTCGTTGCACTGGCCGGGGAGATCATGACGATGCCGGGGCTGCCCAAGGCGCCTGCGGCGGAACGAATCGATGTGGATAACGCGGGCCGGATCACCGGCCTGTTTTGAACCCGCAAGGAGGGAACGATGAACAAGACCCCGTTGTGTTCCGTTCACGAGGCGCTTGGCGCGCGGATGATCGATTTTGGCGGCTGGTACATGCCGGTGCAGTATACGTCGATCATCGAAGAGCACGAGACCGTGCGCACCAAGGCCGGGCTTTTCGACCTGTTCCACATGGGCGAATTCTGGCTCTCCGGCCCCGACGCGATGGCGAACATCCAGCGCATCGTCTGCCAGGACGCGGAGTTCATCTCCGACCGGCAGATCGCGTATACGCCGATGTGCCGGCCCGACGGCTCGATCGTCGATGACCTGCTCGTCTACCGGTGGAACCCCGAGAAGTTTCTTCTGGTCGTGAACGCGGCGAACATGGACAAGGACCTCGTCTGGATCAGCTCGCAGCTGAGCGGTGACGTGCAGTTCGAAGATCATTCGAACATTACGGGCCTGATTGCGATCCAGGGCCCGAAGGCGCAGGAGATCCTGCAGAAGCTGACCCGCCAGAACCTCAAGGCGATCAAGTTCTACTGGTTCACCGACGGGAAGGTGAACGGCATTCCGACCATCATCAGCCGCACCGGCTACACGGGCGAAGACGGCTTCGAGCTGTATTTCCCCGCCGACAAGTGCGCCGAGATGTGGAACGCGCTGCTGGAAGCCGGGAAACCCTACGGCATCAAGCC
>JAGOCE010000315.1 GCA_017998915.1 Candidatus Ozemibacteraceae bacterium | reverse complement strand
GGCGAACACCTTGTCGAGGCCCGGCACCGTCGGTGCACCGCCCGGTTGGATGCGGAGCGAGTCGATCAGGGCTCGATCCGTGATTTCACACAGCATCGAGATGTGATGCTCCGTCACCCCGAGCACCAGGATGCGCCCCATGACATCGACGATGTAGATGAATCTGCGGCCGTCGATCGGAAGGATGCCGAGCGTTCTCCCGCAGGCCGTTCCCGACAATCCGTGCCGTTTCCGGAGAAACCAGGTCACGGCGAAAATCATTCCAACGACCAGGGCGAGCGACGTCAGGAGGCTGAGGGTCGTGGTGATCGGGTCGGGGGCATCCAGAAAGGGGGAGGAGGCGGTCGCTTCCTCGCGGGGGAAGAGGGGAAGATCCGTCGATTCACTGGCGGCGATTCCCGGGAACAGGCTTCCCTGCGATGCCGTGTAAGTAGGAGAAGGGCCAGGAGGCGTCGGCCGTGCCGTTCCAGACGCAGCGCCAGGCGAAGCCATCAAAATATGGGAAAATAATATGAATGCAAATAAAAAAAGCCCGGCAGGCCGGAGCGTCGCGATCATCGGATGTCGCGGCTCAGCGGAGGGCTTTCTGCACTGCTTCGAGAACGCGGTTGGGCTGGAACGGCTTGACGATAAAATCTCTCGCGCCGGCCTGGATGGCGTCGATGACCATGGCCTGCTGCCCCATCGCGCTGCACATGATGATGCGCGCGGTGGCGTCGATGCTCTTGATGGCGCGCACGGCGTCAATGCCGTTCATTTCCGGCATCGTGATATCCATGGTGACAAGATCGGGTTTCAGCTTCTGATACATTTCGACGGCTTCTTTGCCAGTCTGGGCCTCGCCGAGAACCTGATACCCGTTTTTCGTCAGGATATCCTTGATCATCATGCGCATGAAGGCCGCATCGTCTACGATCAGTACGGTCTTCGACATAGGTCAGAGAGCCTCCTTAGAGTGCCTGAAGCCTGTCCTGCGGGTTCACGATACTCGTGATCCTCACAGCGAAATTCTCATCTATGACAACCACTTCGCCTTTTGCGATCAGTTTGCTGTTCACGAAAACCTCGACGGCCTCTCCCGCGAGTTTGTTCAACTCTACTACAGAACCTATCCCCAATTCAAGCACATCTTTGATGAGCATGCGGGTGCGGCCGAGTTCGACCGTGATCTGTAGGGGGACGTCGAGCAGAAGATCGATGTTCGACTGGAGGCCCATTCCCATCGGCATCTGGAGCATGCCGAACTCGGCAGGCGTTCCGTGCATCGACGGCATGCCGGACATCCCCATGCCGGGCATGCCTGGCTGCATGGGAATACCCTGCATGCCCTGCATTCCCGGCATCGACTGCATCCCCGGCATGGCCTGGGGAACCGGGCCGGGCATGGGAGTCGGCATCGGGCTCGGCATGGCGCTCGGCATTCCCATTCCCGGCATGCCCATTCCGGGCATCATCCCGGGCATGGGGGCGGCGGTCGGGAGAGGGCCGGGCGGCGGCGGAGGGGGCGCCTTTCTCGGCTCCACCTTCTGCGGTTTGGTCAGCTCCGATGCCATCATTCGCGCAAAATCGATGGGCTGGAGCTGGATCATTTCGGTCTCGACGATATCGCCGATTTTCACTCGGAATCCGATGCGCAGGAAGTGCGCCTCGCTTCCGAAATCCGGCATCGGCGGCGGGGTGACGGCGAACGTGACCATCTCGACCTGGGGCGGGGCGATGTCGACCCGCTTTTTGAACACCTCGGACAGGGTCGTGGTCGTCTTGCCCATCATCTGGTTCATCATCTCGCCGACGGCCGACTTGTGCATATCCTGGAACTGGGCATTCGTGCCGTCCTGCCCCATCATCAGATCGCCGATGATCGCGGCGATCTGCTTCTTCAGCAGGAGATACGAGTTCCCGTCAAAGCCTTCGACGTAGGCGATCTTGGCGATGATGAACTCTTCGGTGCCGCTTTCCGAGGCCAACGTGCCGTAGCTGATGACCCGGATCTGCTCGAGGTTGATTTCGACCGGCTTGTTGAGCAGCATCTGGACGACGGAGGACGTGGCGCCCAGGGAGAGTTTTGCAACCTCGGAAAGCTGCGCGATCGCTTCCTGGGAAATCAGGTCGGCGACGTTTTTGCCGCCGGAAGCCGGTGCCGCCGGGGCCGTGGGCGCTCCGCTGTCTCCTGCGCCGCCGCTGTGAAGCAGCGCGTCGATTTCTTCTTGCGAAAGTAGATCAGTCACAGTTCGTCCTCCTCGTGGCTGCTCAAGAGCTGGGTGATCGAGACGGCCATCTTTTTACCCACGATGCCGGGGCGGCCACGAAATTTCACACGATTTCCGACCCGAATGTTCAGGTCTTCCTTTACGAGTTGGTCCAGGACCAGAAGGTCGCCTGCCTGCAGGGTCAGGACGTCCTGAAGCGTCACCGTCTGCGTGCCGAGCTCGGCGACAACGGGCAGGTTCACGGCCTTGACCTGACTGGTGATCGCATCGTAGTTGGTCGTCAGCGGCTCCTTGCGGACGGCCGCAAACCAGGAGGCGGCGTTGAACTTCGAGGCGATCGATTCGACGGTATTGTAGGGAATGCACAGCGTCATGGTGCCGGTGACGTCGTGGATCTTGATCTCGATGACGACCGAGAGCACCATGTCGTTCGGAGGCACGATCTGGGCGAACTGCGGATTCGACTCGATCAGCTCGATCGAGGGGGAGAGATCGACGACGTTGATCCAGGCTTCGCGCAGCCGCTCGAGAATGATCCGGTTCATCAGCTTGTGCATGATCTGTTTTTCGACGTCGGTCAGCTGGCGCAGCGTGCCCAGCGGCGTTCCATTGCCGCCGAGAAGGCGGTCGAGAATCGTGAAGACGACGTTGAGATTGATGTCGATCAGGCCCTTCCCGTCGAGCCGCTCGGATTTGAAGGCGGCGATGAACGTCGGCGAGTAGATCGACCGGATGAGCTCCTCGAATGTCAGCTGATCGACCGAGATGATCGTCGCCTGCGCGTAGGCGCGAAGCTGGGTCGACAGGTCGGTGCCGACGAGGCGGGCGAAGGTCTCGTGGATCAGCTGGATCGTCCCGAGCTGTTCCTTCGAGAACTTCGTCTGGCGCTTGAAATCGTAGATCTTGCCCTTCTTGGGCTTTTCCCGCTCGGGTTTTCCCTCGGGGGTCGTGGCGGAACCGGCGCCTTCGCCGCCGCCTGCGGATGCAGGCTTTTCGGCCGCACCGCCGCTGGTGTTGAGGGCCGAAAGCAGGGCGTCTATTTCATTCTGCGATAAGGTGTCGACCATGCCGGTTCAGCTTTCATGAATACCGAAAGCCGCCGTTGCAGGCGGCCCGGTCTCGAACGTCGCTTCGTCGTTGCGTGATGCGCGTGAACAATCTCGTGTGCTGGCCTCAGTTGATAAGGAATACCGGTATGAATATTTTAACGATACGGCTTTCGGAAGAGGATTTCCCGAGAATCGCGTTGAGCTGCTTCTCGATGTCCTTGTGCAGGAAATGGTCGATGTAGTCTTCTTTCGCGCGCTGAATGTTCAGCTTCATGAGAATCGTCGTGACGGCATCCCGCAGCTCGCCTTTTCGCTCCTCGAGCTCTTTTTCGAGGTTGCCGACATAGCCGATCTCGACTTCGATCTTGATGTAATGAAGCTCTTCATCTCGCGTCGTCGCCGTGAACTCGCCGAGCGAAAACCGTCCCATTTTGGGGGCAGTCTGAATTTCTTCCTGGGTCGGGGGAGCCGGTTCGTGCGCCGGACCGCCGCCCTTCGCCTTCTTGCTGGTCATCCAGGCGATGCCGACGACGATCAGGATGAGCGCCAGTACGGCGACTCCGATCAGAATGTATTTGGTTTTAGGTGACATGTCTTACGATCCTATCATGCTCAAAATACGCCGTCAATGCCGTTTCCCGTGAATTATGCACGCGGTGCCCGGATCAGGCCGCCGGCATTTCCGGAGGCCGCCTGGAGCGGGTCTGCGGCAGCCGGTAGAAGATCAGCCGGCGATACCTGATCACCCGTTTTCGGACGATATCGATCGACTCGCGCACCATGTAGGTCCGCCCGTTCGTCAGCGTGATGACCGTGTCGGGCGTTGTTTCGATATTCTCGATCAGATCGGCATTCAGGAAAAAAGAGCGACCGTTGAGACGTGTGAGTCTGATCATGTCGCTCTCCTTCCCTGATGTGTCGAAGGCACCGGCATGGGTGAAGGGAAGGGGCGGGGCCGACCGGTGATTTGGCCGCCTGTTCCGGCGGTTATCATCGGAACGGAGTTCCTGACCTGCCCTTCACCGCATACCGTTCTTCTCGATTATCTATCGGCTGATTCCGGTTAACGCTTGAGGTTCACGACTTCCTGCAGAATTTCGTCCGAGGTGGTGATGATTCTGGAACTCGCCTGGAATGCGCGCTGCGTGACGATCAGATTGGTGAACTCCTCGGCGATGTCGACGTTGCTCATCTCGAGAGAACCGGCCAGGATCGAGCCGCGTTCGCCTTCCGCCGGTCTGCCGATGATTGCGAGACCCGAGTTGGGCGAAAATGCATACAGGTTCGAGCCGGTCTTTTCGAGGCCGCCGGGGTTGTTGAACGTCGCGAGCGCCACCTGGCCGATCGGCTGTTTCTGCCCGTTCGAATACACACCGCGAATCGTGCCGTCCTGCTCGAAGTAGATGCTCTCGAGGAGCCCCATCTCGTAGCCGTCCTGGTCGCGAGCCTTGGTCGTGAAGGCGGAGTCGAACTGCGTGACGAGCTCCATGTTGAGCTTGATCGTGACCTGGTTGCTTCCGGCCGGGGTCATGCTGATCTCGTTCACGAGGGACTTGGAAATATCGATCTTTCCCTGATTGGTGAAGTAGCAGATGCCGGTGCGGCCGGAGATGAGGGCGTCGTTCGCACGTTCGAGCTCTTCATCGGTCGGGTCTTCGGGATCGACGACGCCGTTCTGCGGGTCCTTGAGCCAGTTTACGATCTCGGGGTCGCTCTTGCCGTAGGAAATCTTGTACTGCCACTCGTGCGTCGCCTTGTTCGTGTGCTCCCACGTGGTCACGAGTTCATGGGAACTGCCGAGCGAGTCGTATATCGTGATGCTGGTCGTGTGGGTTTCGCCCTTGTTCAGCGCCCCGGAGATCTTGGTTTCGGTT
>JAGOCE010000314.1 GCA_017998915.1 Candidatus Ozemibacteraceae bacterium | reverse complement strand
ATCCACACGACCGACGGATTATGGATTCATGAAAACCTTCGATATCAAGGAAGTCGGTCTCGAGTTGTCCGTGACGCCGCATATCAACATGAGCGGAGAGATCGATATCGAAGTGCATCAGACGATTAATGGAATCGGTTTCTATGATGCAAAAGAAGGAACAGCCCGTTTGACCATGCGCGAGGCCCAGACGAACCTGACCGTCTCGAACGGTGAAACCATCGTTCTCGGCGGTTTCATCGAGGAAAAATCCGACGTCACGGAAAAGCGGATTCCCGGCCTGAGCAACATCCCGATCATCGGCAAGGCCTTCACGAACAAGGCAAAAACCCGCGGCAAGAGCGAACTCATGGTGTTCCTGACGCCGAAGATCCTCGATACGACGGAAGATGCACAGGATGCAACCGAACTCAAGCGCCGCCGCCTTTCCGAGAAGAAGGACGTCGCAAGGTATCTCAAAGAGATGCGGAAGCGACACGTCGGCCTGATGGCCTCCGAATCCGTCATCATCGATCGGCGTTCGTCCGACTGGCAGTATGATTTCGACCGGCCCGAGATCGACGATATCGCCTGGGAATACCCGGTTTCCGTGAATCCGGCCTCGTTCACGCTCACGAAGTTCGGCTCGTGCCCCTTCGGCTTCGGCTCATCGCACCGGCTGACCCCCGCCCTCGTCAAAACGTATCTCAAACCATCGGAAGGCGTCATGCTCCGCAAGGATTTCCGGGTCGACCAGCCCGATCTGTTCAGGACCCTGACCCTCAAGGTCGCCAGCAACGATGCGGCCGTCGTCTACCTGAACGGGAAGATGATCGACGAGGACCCGCTGATGAAAGTCCGCGACGGCCACGACTACGATTACTGGAACAGGGTTCGCGCCGACATCCCCGCCTCGATGCTGCAACCCGGGATGAACACCATCATGGTCTTGCTCGGAAGCGACAAGACGACCAACGACGGGTATTTCGACCTGATGCTGGTGGGCAGGAGGTAACGGATGCGGATGACTGCGGCGATGCGCGCCAAGAATATATTAACACATATATTCCTGCTCGTATCGTTCGCCCTCTGCTCTTTTTCCCCTTCGGCCGCGGAGATCGAAAAGAAGGAAATCACCGTCAGAAGGGGGGGACGGGATTATTCATGCCTCCTGATGCGAAGCCAGGTGAACCCCTCGCAGTGGTTCTGCATGCTGACGAACCCGGTCCTGGCAGAATATCGGGAAGACAAAATATCCCATCCGAACCTCTGGTATTACCGGTTTCAACGGCCCGATCCCCGCAATCCGAACCGGATGCAGGACTTCGGTGTCCTTCGGTGCGGTTTCGCTCTGTTTCCGCCGCCTGACGTGATTCGAAGCCTCCTTTCCAGGCTGCCCCGTTCGGGGCGTGGGCCGACGACGATCCGCATGCTTCCCGCCGACGAGCTGGAGATACGGATCAAACCGCCCGGAAGAAAACCGATGATCGGTGTCGCGAGCGTTTCCCGCGGCATCGGCGGTTTTTCCGACAACGAAGTGACCGATTTTCTCGTGACGCTCGAAAAAAACGACGCCGACCTTGCCGACAGGCTCCTCCTCGATAAGACGGGGCTCGAATTCGAACTATCGGCGCGACTCGCTCCCCGCGGCGATCTCTCCTGGCGAGACAGGATCGCGGCGACGGCTTCCCCTGCCGCAACGATCGCGGCACGGGATGACACGAAGCACGAGTATGCCGGGCCGTCGACTTCGACAGGCACGGGAAAACGTGACTGGCGCAGGGCGGGACCGGGCCGGCAGAAGATCATCGACAAGACCGGCTCCTCCGCGATGGGCTCGATCTCGAAAACGTCGACCGGCAAAGGACAACGGGCCTTGCAGGAAAGCAGGCTGCTCGAGCGCGAACGGGCGGCGCAATGGGCCGCCTGCAAGGGCTTTTTCACGCTCATCCCCTACCCCGAGGCCGTCCGCAAAGAACACATGATTCTCGAAGATGCGCAAACGGACTGGGACTGCACCTATTTTGCCTTGCCCCTGATCCAGATACCCGAATCGATCGACATCGAGCGCATCACTATGCAGGTTTCTCTGATGCGGGGCAAGGACGAGTATTCCCGTCAGATCGCCGTCTGGAAGCCAGATACGAAGTGGCGTGACGAGGACAGACTGCCGAAAACCATGCTCCGCTTTTCCCTGAAGGATCTCCTGGCGGGGGCAGGCAAGCCTCTCGAGAACGGCTTTTTCCGCGTTGTCAGCACCGTCGCTCTCACTGACGGGAACAAACTGGAAAGCGTCGAAGAGACGCCTGTCGTGACAGGCGACATCCCGCTCACAAACCCGCTTACGATCGCCGATCTTCTGACGCTCGACTTTCATCTGCTCGACTGGACGGCCCCGACGAGCGATCCGAACCGACTGACGAAGGTCGATGTCAACCTTCGCCAGGAGCGCCGCACCATGTCGAAATCCCTTCAGGTCGAGAAACGGGCCGGAGAACCGATAGTTCCCGAAACGCTCGTCTGGCTTGTCAAAGCCGGTTCACTGGACACTCCCGGAGCGGTCGAGGCGAACGTCTTTTTCCGGACGGCATCCGGCCGCCGGATTCCTTGGTCGTTGAACGGCCAGCCTCGCGAACAGGATTTCACGGGCGGCGTGTGGTATTTCACGGACGAGGACTGGAAACCCGCGACCGATGTGCGCTGATTCACGGATACATCACGCCGTTGAAGGCGTGAAAAGATATCGGAAAAAGGAGAAGTAGGGAGAATGAGAAAGTTCTTGTTTCTGGCTGTCTGTATCATGGTTTTATGCGCGAGTCCGGCGGTCTGGGCTCAGGCAAGTCTGGCTGACGGGGATTCCACGGACTTCACCATCACCGTCGACGGTCACAAGGAGCATGTGACCTGCATCCAGGATGCCGTCAAACCCAATCAGTGGTATTACGTTCCCAGCAAGATCCGCCTCGATACGATGAAGGATGCGACGACCAAGAAGGAAATCCCGGTGTTCTCCCTGGTGAAATACCAGGCCAAGGATCCCGAGGATCCCCAGAAACTTCTGGAAGGCGGTGTCATGCAGTGCGCCGTCAACCTGGCGCTCCCCCCCGGCGGCCTTGATCAGCTGAAGGGCGAACTGGCCAAGCACACGGGCAAGAAGCCCTCCGAGATTCTGCTTTCCCCGCTTTCGATGGTCGACGCGAAGCTCACCGTCTGGGGTCCGGGCGGCGACAAGCTCGGCGATGCTCCCCAGGCTCCCGACGTCGCCCCGGCGTTCGCGAACCAGTCGATTCCGATTCAGATCAATCTGAACAAGCTTGGCGCCGACTTCTCCGACGCTCTCGTCAAGTCCGGCGGCGGCATTCCGATCAACATCACCTTCAGCTTCAACGGCCTCACCCCGAAGGCCGGCTTCAAGGTCACCCTCGACTACGACCAGACCTTCAAGCATCTCAGCACCGACTCCAAGGCCCGCGTCTCCTGGAACAGCTGGTTCTGCAGCGGCAGCGCCAAGGCCGACATTTCGACGGTGCGCGAAAGCCTCGTTACGAACAAGTGTCTCACGATCGAAAGCATCTCCGGCGAGCACTTCACCGACGAGCAGATCGACAAGTACATGCTGCCGATCATCGAGAAACTGCAGCAGGAAATGTTCAGCATGCAGGAGCCCGAAAAGATCGATCCCGCCAAGGCTGCCGAGCCTGATGCGGGTGGTCGCGGCATCGTCAAGGTCGGCGTCAGCTTCGCGCTCAAGTCCGTCGAGAAGGTGAAGAAGGGCAAGACCGTCATCTCGATGAACCGCCAGCAGATCATGAAGCGCCAGACCGCCGTCGGCGGCGTCATCACCCTGGCCAACTGGCCCAAGGACGTTCAGGAAAAGTGCGTCGTGACCATGCCGGCCGGCAACTGGGCCAGCGCCTGGTACAGCCTGCCCGACGTCGGCGACGCCGGCAACATTGGCATCACGGAAGTCGCCGTCACGGTCAAGGTGCTCGACCCGGCCGGCAAGCCGGTCGCCAAGTGTCCGACCCAGATGGCGAAATGGACCGCCAAGGACGGCGTCTGGAAGGATGCGAAGAATAACGAACGCTATACCCTCCTCTTCCCGATGGCCGGCGTTCTCGATGCCTACAAGGGCAAGGAGAGCGAGCTGAAATACGAGCAGACCATCAACGTGACTCAGCTCGTGGGCGGCCAGACCAAGAAGTTCACCTTCAAGACCGTCGACCAGATGTTTGACGGTGAAGCCGCGATCTCGACCCCGATGGCCAATCTCGAGACGATCAACCTCAGCGGCGCGCTTGTGACCTTCTACGGCAACAACTTCCCGGACAACGACCTCATGCCCGCGGACTTCAAGGGCAAGCCCTCAGACCTGACGAACGTGAACGTCAGCCTCAAGGCGAAGAAGCCGGCCAAGACCTACACCGGCACCATCACCCCGAAGACCACCGACTTCTACGTCCTCGTGGAGAAGGCCTCCGCCGAGGAAGAACCCGAGATCGAGGCGAAGGTCACCTTCAACTCGAAGAAGAACAAGAAGGAGATCGTGGTCAAGAACCTGATCGAGGAAATCGGCGACCAGTGGTATCTCACCGACCTCGACTTCCTGCCCGAGAACTGACCTCTGCCTGATGCCGGCCGCGCGGGGCGACCCGCGCGGCCGGTCTACCCGAATATGAATAAATATATATATATCATTGCAGCATTCCTGGGAGGATGTCTCCTGCCCGCATACACCGCGGAGCAGGCGCGGCTCGACGAAGGCCTGTCGACGATCCGCGTCGTCGCCGTTTCGGAAGAGTCGCGCAAGGTGATCTGCCTGCCCCTCGGTATCACCGTGCACGCACCGGAAGATCCGGCCCGCGAACCGATCATCATGCGGGTCGGCGGTGATGTTTCCGTGAACGCGCAGGTTTCGATCGTCGCCTCGTCAACCGAAGCCGATGAACTGAACCGACGAATCATTCAAACACTTGGAACTGAATATACGATAGACTATTATAAAAATCCCTCGTGGGCTCTCGACGTGAAAACCGGGGATGCTCCGCTTGCCAGCCGGGCGATGGCGGAAGGCTCCCTCTCGGGATGGAGCTTCATCGCGATGATACCTGCCGAAAAGGCCTCTCCGGCGGTGATGCTGAACTTTACCGGAGAAATCAGGGCG
>JAGOCE010000021.1 GCA_017998915.1 Candidatus Ozemibacteraceae bacterium | reverse complement strand
CGGTCTGGGAGGCCGTTTCCCAGATTCTGATGAGCACGTCGCGGGCCAGGGAACCTTCTTTTGTCTTGGGGTTGTAGCGAAGTTCGCGGCCTGTCACGATCATGTCGTCCTTCCAGAGGATGACCGGCATCGAGGAGAAGATCTCGTTGCGCGAGAAGAAATACCGCACCTCTTCGCCGCGAAAACGCTCCCGGGTCGACGTGTGCAGCCGCACGTCGCCCCAGAGTCGTGCTTCGAAGGGGGTTTTGAAGCCCCACGAAGCGACGAGTTCGCCCGTTCGCGTCGCGATCTTCCGGTCGAAAAAATATGCGTGAATGTTGGTAGCGGTCATATTGCTCTGTGAATCATCCATATCTACCACATCTGCATACAAGGTGGCATTCTCGAATCCGGCTTCGAGTTCGTCGAATTTGACATGCGTGAGCCGCATTTTCTGGCGTGCATACCGGCTCAGAGCGTCTTTTTCGAGGTCTTCCCCCCAGAAAATAATTCCGAGGAAGCCGGCGAAAACGAGGCCCCAGAACCAGAAGGTCATGTAGAACGGCTGTTTCATGCCCTGCGCCCCAGGTCCGCGTGGTCATACCGCTCGTGAAACCAGACCCAGAGATCGGGGCGGCGCCGGAAGGCGGCTTCGTATCTTGCCACGTAGGCCGCGATGCGGTCTGGCATGGGGGCTTCCGTGGGATACTCGACGGGGGGCTCGAACCGGATATGGTGGCGGCCGGCTGCGTCGCGCTCGATGAACACGGGAATGATCGGCGCACCCGACCGCTGCGACAGCAGGATGGGGGTCGGGTAGAACGAGGCTTCGCGGCCGAAGAAGGTCGTCAGGTAGCCGCGCTCGCGGGCGTTGAGGTCGGCGAGCACACCGATGATGCCGTTCTTGCGGAGCGTGCGGAGGGAGGCAGCCAGGTTGTGATCCATCAGGATGCGGACACCGCGGTTCTCTCGGAAGCCGTTCATGAACTCGGTCATGCGGTTCACGGCCTGGGGCCGGGCGATGGCGTAGATCGGGTAGCCGAGCCTGGCCATCGTGTAGCCGATCAGCTCCCAGCTGCCGAAATGGCTGGCGAGCAGGACGATGCCTTTGCCCTTCGACAGGGCGGCGTCGAGGTGCTCCCGACCGGTGACGGTGATGAACGAGGGATCCGCTTCGAGGAGTTTTTCGTAGAAGAAGATTTCGAGCAGGCTCAGGGACTGGTTTTTTGCTATACCTTCAAGAATAGAATCGCGGCGGTCCGCGAACTCGGCGGGAAGGAGTTCGGCGGCGCGCTGCATCTGCTTCCTGAAAACGACGCGCATTGCCTTCCGCAGGAGGCGGGCAAGGCGGGGGACCGTGCGTGCGGGAAGCCGCACGAACCCGCGATACAGCATTTCGACGAGCCATGCGCGCGCGTTCCGGCGGAACGCCTTGAACCGGTCAGGCCAGGTATTCGTCAACCAGTGCCTCCAGGCGCCCCTGGTGCGTCAGCATCAGGTCGACGGCTTCACGGACGGCCCCTTTGCCGCCGTCCGAACTGAGCACGAAATCCGCATGCAACCGGACGATCGGGTGGGCATCGGCTGGGGCGAAAAAGAGGCCGGTGCGGCGCTTCGCCGGCAGGTCGTTGAAATCGTCGCCGATGAATGCCACTTCCTCGGGCTTCAGGCCGCGGCGCGCGATGATCTCCTCGATGACGGCGGCCTTTCCGGCCACGCCCTGGTGGAGTTCGTCGAACTTCAGTTCGCCGGCACGCCGAATCAGGGCTTCGGAACTGCGCCCGGTGACGACGCCGCAAAGGTTGCCGATCTTGCGCCACAACGCGAGGCCCATGCCGTCCTTCGTCGAGAAGAACTTGAACTCGTCGTGGCCGTTGCCGAGCGCGATCCGGCCATCGGTCAGGACGCCGTCGCAGTCGAAGAGCAGAAGTTTGATGCGCGCGCAGGCGCGCTGAAAATCAGTCGTGTTCATCATGGCGGGGTGACAAGGTTATACCAGAATGCGGCATGCCTGTAAACGAGCCCCCCGAAAATTCGGAATTCCAGGGTTCTCAGGGAATGGACATGCGGCTTTCGGTTCACATTTCACGTTTCCGGTCGTGCTGAGTCCGTTGAGTTCTCGCTCTTCGACAGACTCAGGGCGAACGGATGGGTTTCATCCCGCAGGATTCGACGATGCATGAGCCAAACTACAATAAAAATATAATATATTATATATACTGGGGTTGTGGAACCGTCCGGGTCCGCGATATCATGCGTCGCGCATTTACAAACATTTACTTTCTTTCGCGGGGCGCATTCGCAATAATGGAGCGGCGTTTTACGTGAATTTCCATCAGGCCATGCCATGAAACGAATCCTTGCACTAGATGATGACCGTGAACTTTGCGAACTGCTTTCGGAGTTTCTGACCAACGAGGGGTTTTCGATCGAAACCTGTCGTGAGCCGGCCGTATTTTTTTCATTGCCGTTCGGAACGGCCTTCGACCTGCTCATCATCGATGTCATGCTTCCCGTGATCGATGGGTTCGAGGTCCTTCGCAGAGTTCGCGCGACGTCGCGTGTGCCCGTGATCATGCTGACCGCGCGCGGCGAAGAGCAGGACCGGGTGCGCGGGCTCGAACTCGGTGCCGACGATTATCTCCCCAAACCGTTCAGCCCCAGGGAACTGGTCGCACGCATCCGGGCGATTTTTCGACGGCTCGAGCCGGCCGGCGTGTCCGGTGTTGAAGAAATACTGCAGGTCGGTGATCTCCGGATGCACATGAACAGCAGGAAAGTATTTCACGGCGCGGAGGAAATCGGCATCACGCAGATCGAGTTCAGGTTGCTGGAGCTTCTGATGCGATCTCCCGGCCAGACCCTGAAACGGCAGGACCTCGCCCTTCAGGTGCTCGACAGGAAGCTGACATACGAGGATCGCAGCCTCGATATGCATATCAGCAACCTTCGCCGGAAGATCAGGAGCAAGACCCCTCAGGGCGAGCTCATCCAAACCGTCAGAAGCGTCGGATACATGATCGCGCGACTGCCGAAAGTCGGGTCATGAAGCGCTTTCAGGGAATGGGCATCTTCACGAGGATCGTGATCTGGTTTCTGATCACCATCGGAGCGATCCTTGTCGTGCTGAGCGGATTGCTCATGCATGTACATACTCGCGCCGAAAACGACCGGCTGGCGATGTGGATCGACTTCATGGACGAGCAGGGCAGGCTGCTTGCCGGCCTGCACGAAAAGCTTCCGGACCAGACCGTCGGGGAACTCGAAAACCTCAAACTGATCCCCCTGTTCCTGTATGATTCCACCGGCAGGCTCCTCTTCGCGCCGAAGCGGTTGAGGCATCTTGCGCGCGCGGAAGAAGAGAAGGAACGGGATGAGATCATTCAAAAGCTGGGGGCGCTTGTTCCCCAGGTGAAAACCGCTTCGGAACCGTATCAATCGTTCACGATCCTGGGGGAAAGCTACCTGGCCCGGCGGCTCGATGCCGGAGTGTCCGAGCCCAGGACCATCTTTTTGCGGTTGAAGGGCAAATCCCTGCTCGATCTGCGGGGGCTATTGCTGGATGAGCGCATCGGCTGGTGGGTGGCTTTCATCGGCCTTATCATCGGATTTCTCTGCTTTTGGCTCACCCGCTCATTCGTCAAACCAATCGTCGAGCTTCAGCAGACGAGCAGAACCATTGCCGAAGGAAAGTTCCAGGCTCGTCTCCCGGCTGAACTGACCAGCCGCTTCGACGAACTCGGTGCGCTGGCCGCCGATTTCAACTCGATGGCCGGCAGAATCGAAGCCACGATCAAGGACCAGCAGCAGCTCTTATGGGATGTCTCCCACGAATTGCGAACCCCGCTGACCCGCGTCGGGCTGGCTCTCGAGCTGATTCGACAGGCTCAGCCCGAAGACCGGGAGCGGCTGATCGGGAAGATGGAGCGGAACGTTGCCAAGCTGAACGGGCTTTTACAGCAGATTCTCGACTTTGCACGGATCGGCGGAAACGTCGACATGGTCGTGGAAAAGAAGCCCGTTCTTCTCGGCCGCCTGATCGAGACCGTTGTCGACGATGTCGGCATCGAGGCGGATTCGCATGAACAAACGATAACGGTTGTGCCCTGGAGCAGGGACGTCGTCGTCGAGGGGGCTGAAGAACTTCTGCGCAGGGCTGTCGAGAACGTCCTGCTCAATGCCATCCGGCACACGCCTGCAAAAACGGATATCCGTGTAAGCCTGAGCGCGGACGATGCCTCCATGCTAGCTGTCATCACTGTTTCCGATTCGGGCAGGGGCGTGCCGGCCGATGAGTTGCCGAAGCTGTTCACGCCTTTTTTCCGGGGGGCAGAGAACACCGATGAACCCCTGGGAGGATTCGGGCTGGGTCTGGCCATTGCCCAGCGTGCATTTCAGGCTCATGGAGGACGGATCACCGCAAAGAATGGCGAAGGTGGCGGATTGACGGTCGAGATGTATATTGAATTTTATAAATATGAACCGGCCGAGCATGTATAGCGATACGAACAGGAATCCGGCGGTCCCCCGGACGGGAGAAGCTGGAATGACGAAAGGAACACCATGAAACGCGTTCTCTTTTACCTCGGAGTTTTTGCAGTGGTGGCGACTGTCGTGTATTTCACGGTCCAGGCGACATGGCGGTCCGGGAAGGCGCCTGCCAGGCGCGGTTCCGGAGGCGCGGTGGCCGTCGCCGTCGAAGTCGCCCCCGTTCAGAAAAAGGACATGGCCGACGAGGGGCGGTTCACGGGATCGCTTCTGCCGAGATCTCGCTTTGTCGTGGCTCCGAAAGTGGCTGGGCGCCTGAACAAACTCGCCTGTGACGTTGGTGATACGGTCTCCCGCGGCCAGGTTCTCGCGGAGATCGAAGACGAGGAGTTCGTGCAGGAGGTCGCCCAGGCCGAAGCCGACCTCGCGATCGCGCGGGCCAACCTGACCGAGAGCATGGCGATGCTGGATATCGGCCGCCGCGAGTTCGAGCGCGTGAAAGCCATGCGCCAGCAGAAGGTGTCGTCCGAAGCCGAGGTCGATGCCGCGCAGGCCCAGTACAAGAGCCGCGAGGCAAAGACCGAAGTCAGCAAGGCCCAGGTGCTCCAGAAGGAAGCTGCCCTGAAAACCAGCCGGATCAGGCTCTCGTATACGAAAATTCAGGCGTTGTGGGATGAAACCACGCCCACACGGCTCGTCGGCGAGCGATTTCAGGATGTGGGGGCCATGCTTTCGGCCAATACCCCGATTCTTTCACTGCTCGATATTCGCATGGTGATCGCCGTCGTGGAAGTCGTCGAGCGGGATTATTTCCGGATTCACGTCGGGCAGGAGGCGCTCATTACGACGGGCGCCCTTCCGGGGCAAACCTTCAAGGGAAAAGTCGTTCGCATGGCGCCCGCTCTCGACGCGGAAACGCGGCAGGCCCGGGTCGAGATCGAAATTCCGAACCCCGATTTCCTTCTCAAGCCGGGCATGTTCGTGAAGACCCAGATTCAATTCTCGCAGCACCCGAATGTTCTTGCCGTGCCGGCATCAGCCATCGTGAGCCGGGAAGGGGCAAAAGGCGTCTTCCTGATCGATCGGGAAGCCAAAACAGCCGTTCTGACCAGGGTCGAGACAGGAATCATCCAGGGGGATTTCGTGGAAATCGCCTCGCCAACGCTCGATGGCGTCGTCGTCACCATGGGGCATCACCTTCTCGAGGATGGCTCGCCCGTTCTCATTCCAGGGCTGGATGCAGAAAAAACTCCTCGCGGGAAAGAGGCAAAATAGGCCATGAATCTCTGGACAACAGCCGTCAATCGCCCGATCGGCACGACCATGCTGACGCTCATGGTCGCCGTGTTCGGACTGGTTTCACTCTACCACCTTCCCATCGATCTCATGCCGGACATGACGTATCCGGTCATCTCCCTCACGACCAAGTATACGAACGCCAGCCCGGTAGAAGTTGAAACACTGATCACACGACCGATCGAGCAGGCGCTCAGCGCGATTCCCGGCGTCGACGAGATTTCCTCCGAATCCACCGAAGGCAACAGCCGGGTGCGGGTCTCGTTCAACTGGGGAACCGATCTCGATGCCGCGGCCAACGACATTCGCGACAGAATCGACCGCATCATCTCGCGTCTTCCCGAGGACGTCGATCGTCCCACTCTCCGGAAGTTCGATCTTTCGGCGACCCCCATCCTGATGATGGGCGCATCGGCGAGGCTCGATCCCGTCCAGTTGCTGAGACTGATCGAAGACCAGGTGAAATATCGGATCGAGCGGATTCCCGGCGTCGCTTCGATCGACATCCAGGGCGGGCGCAAGAGGGAAATCCATGTCAACCTGCTTCCCGAACGGCTCAAGGCCCTCAATATCCGCGTCGACCAGGTCGTCGCCCGCCTGAAACAGGAAAACCTCAACCTGCCGGCCGGTATCATCGAAGCGGGCAATTACGAGCTCACCGTGCGGACCCCCGGCGAGTTCTTCCGGGTCGACCAGATCAACGATATCGTCATTCTCGAAAACGGCGGTTCCCGCGTCCGGCTCGGCGAAATCGCCAGGGTCGAGGACCGATGGGAAAAGGCTCGCCAGATCATCCGCATCAACGGGGAGCCCGGGGTGCGCATTTCCGTCAACAAGCAGTCGGGAAAAAACACCGTCGAGATCGCCGATGCGGTCCTGGCCGAGATGAAAAAGATCAACCAGGACATCCCCCAGCTCAGGCTGACGACGATTACTGATAGTTCTAAATATATCAAGCGTTCTATAAATAATGTCAGTTCTTCGGCCGTGGAAGGCGGTTTCCTCGCTGTGGTCATCCTGCTCATCTTTCTCGGCGATCTCTGGAGCACGTTCGTCATCGCCATCGCGATCCCGCTTTCGATCATCGCGACGTTCGCCCTGATGTATTACAACGGGTTCACGCTGAACATCATGTCCCTGGGCGGCGTCGCGCTGGGCATCGGTATGCTCGTGGACAACTCGATCGTGGTGCTAGAGAATATTTTCAGGCTGCGGGAAAACGGACAGAAGCCGATCGAAGCCGCCATCAATGGAACGGCCGAGGTCGGGGCGCCGATCCTGGCGAGCACGGCGACGACCGTCGTGGTGTTCCTGCCGCTGCTGTTCGTCGAGGGGATGACCGGGGTCATGTTCAAGCAGATGTCGTGGGTCGTGGGATTTTCCATCACCTGTTCGATTTTCGTCGCCATCACGATCGTCCCGATGCTTTCCGCGCGATTCATCAGGATCACCGAAAAAGGGTCGGGAGAGAAACCGCCGGTGCTGGCCTCCCTGGCACGGCGATTCATCGGGTTTTTCGAGAGGCGGTATCTCGAGATCCTTGCCCTGGCACTTCGCTGGCCGAAGACCGCCGTCGCATCCGTTCTGGCCGTGCTCGGTCTCACGCTCCTGCTGGTTCCCCGCATTCCGGCCGAGTTCATGCCCACCGCCGACGAAGGCGAGGTGCGCGTGACGGCGGAAATGGAAGTCGGGACACGCCTTTCCCTCGTCGAACAAAAGATGGTGGAAGTCGAAGCCCGCATCAGGAAAGCGGTCCCCGAGCTCACGGACATCGTATACAGCGTCGGCCAGAGCGGTGGCGGTGGCGGCGGCCACGGGGCGGTCAACGCCGGTGAAATGCGCATTCCGCTGGTCAGCAAGGACAAGCGGAAACGCTCGAGCGCCCAGATCGCGTTCGAGTTGAGAAAAATACTTGCTGATATTCCTGGCGTCCGGATACGGACCCGCGAGGGCTCGGGAATGTTCATGATGCGGATGGGGGCCGGCACGGACAAGGTGCAGGTGCAGATCCGCGGCAACAACCTGGAAACGGCGGATCGCCTCGCCAAAAACGTCGCGGGGGTTCTTTCCAAAATCGACGGCATCTCGGATATCCGGCTGAGTCGCGAGTCCGGGGCCCCCGAGCGACTCATCTCTATCGATCGTCAGCGGGCGGCCGATCAGAAGCTCACCGTATCGAAAATCGCGGAATATCTCGAGACGGTTCTTTCCGGGACATCGGCCGGGAATTACCGCGACAGCGGCGATGAATACAAAATTCTGGTCAAGGGCGAAGAACCCGAACGGATGAGCCTCGAGGACATTCTCGATCTCACGATCCTGAAC
The DNA here is from genome assembly GCA_017998915.1 of Candidatus Ozemibacteraceae bacterium. GTDB lineage: Bacteria > Muiribacteriota > Ozemobacteria > Ozemobacterales > Ozemobacteraceae > MWAR01. The sequence goes on along the minus strand of JAGOCE010000021.1, from coordinate 17,002 downwards.
TCGGCCGGAAGGCCGGTCGCGTTGCGGAACGTGGCCTCCATCGTGGAGAGGCAGGGGCCCATCCTGGTAGAGCGTATCGACCAGGAGCGGGTCGTCAACCTCACGGCCGATCCCGGAATCCGTTCGCTCGGTACTGTTCTGGCCGAGGTCGGCGAGATGCTGAAAGGCATCCCGTTGCCGAACGGTTTCAGCCTGAGTCTCGGCGGCGATTACGAGGAACAGCAGAAATCGTTCCGCGAACTCCTGTTCAGCTGCATTCTGGCGGTGTTCCTGGTGTACATGGTCATGGCGATCCAGTATGAGTCGATGCTCGATCCGCTGATCGTCATGATGACGGTGCCGCTTTCCACGATCGGCGTCATCCTGGCGCTGTTCATCACGGGAACGAGCTTCAACGTCCAGTCCTTCATCGGGTGCATCATGCTCGCCGGCATCGTGGTGAACAACTCGATCCTGCTCGTCGATCACACCAACATGCTCCATCGCGAGCAGAAAATGCCCCTGCTTCCCGCCCTCATGGAGGCCGGCCGCGACAGGTTCCGGCCCGTGATGATGACCGCCCTGACGGCGATGCTCGGCCTCGTGCCGCTTGCCCTCGGGTGGGGCGAGGGCGGCGAGGTCCAGGCTCCGCTGGGCCGCGTCGTCATCGGCGGATTGACCTGCGCCACCTTCATCTCGCTGGTCATCATTCCCGCCGTGTATGCCCTGTTCTACTCAAAATCCACCCCGGAAGGTGAATCCAATGCCTGAGAGAAATCCTCTTCTTGCCTGCGCCGTGCTTGTCCTCGGGATTATCACCGTCTCATCCGCGGCTGGAATGGAACTCCCCGCATCCGAAACCGCCGACCCCGTTTCTGTGGCTTCGACATCGTCGTATGAACAGGCGGCGGGCAGCTCAGAAACGGCCGATCTCTCGATGGCTATCGCGACCGAGCCGGCTACCGTGCTGCTTCCGATCGCCTCGGAGTCACTTGCGTTCGCGTCGGAAACGGCTTCCGTTTTCGCCTCGGCGATGCCCGAACCGGGAAAATTTCTCAAGCTCGGTCTGGGTGAAGCGGTGTTTTCAGCCCTGGAGCGAAACCGGGGGCTTGCCGTCCAGCGGCTCGACGTGTCAGTGGCTGAAACCGCGATCGGGGAGGAACGTGCGGCGTTCGATCCCGTTGTATCCGGATCACTATCGAATTCGGACCGTCTCGGAAAACAGATCATGCAAACGGGTGCTCTCGGTGACAATGTCAGCAACAGAACGGACGGCACGATCGACTGGACACGCCGCTCCCCTTCCGGAACGAACACTTCCCTTTCCGTGACAGGTACCCGTACCCGCTCGGCACGGGCGCCCAACCTGTTCGGCACGCGGCTGGGCCTCGATATCACGCATCCGCTCCGTCGGGGCGCGGGAAAGACCGTGAACACGATCGCGGTCAACCAGGCGAAGCTCGACCTCCAGGCATCGAAACACGAACTCGAAGGATTCGTGCTCGCCCTCGTCGCGGAGGTCGAAAAAAAATACTGGGATCTCTTCCTCGCGACGCGGGAGCTGGACATCGTTCTCGAGTCGCATCGTCTGGCCGTCATGCAGCTCGAGGAAACGCACAAGAAGATCGCCCTCGGAAGCATTCCCGAATCGGAACTCGCCGCCGCCGAAGCCGAGGTCGCGCTTCGCGAGGAGGGGATCATCGATGCTCAGAGCAGCATGGAGGCGGCCCGTATCGCGCTTCTGCGCATCACCAACCCGGGAACGGGGTCGTTCTGGGATTTCGATCTCGAGCTGACGGATGTTCCCGATGTGAAGGACCCCCTGATCGAGAATGTCCGTGAGCACGTCGAGATGGCGCTCGAAAAGCGGCCCGAGCTCCTCCAGAGCGGGATTCTTCTTGAAAAGGGCGAACTCGATTGCGTCCAGACGAAGAACGGCCTGCTCCCCCGCCTCGATTTCTTCGTTACCCTCGGAAAATCAGGCTACGCCGCGACCTTCGAAAAGAGCGCTTCGGAATTGGGCATGAAAGCCTATGATCTCGCCGCCGGCCTCGAGTTCGAGCTCAGCCCTGGCCGCAGGGCCGCCCGCATGGAGGATGAGCGTGCGCGTCTCTCCGTCGAGCGGCAAAAAGAGGCTCTTCGGAACCTGCGCCAGCTGGTGCAGGAAGAGGTGCTGAAGGCGTATCTCGAGGTCCAGCGGTCGCACCAGCAGATGAAGGCGACGGCAAAGACCGTCGAGAAACAGCAGGAGAAGCTACGTGTCGAGCAGATCAAGTTCAGTCTCGGGAAGACCACGGCGTTCCAGGTTGCTCAGGCTCAGCGCGACGTCGCCGACAGCCAGACGGCCCAACTGCGGGCCCGCATCGGCTACATGAATGCCCTCAACGACCTGTGGCGCTACGACGGAACCCTGTGCGAACGGCTTGGCATCGCCGTTGAAACGACGTCCTCCCCACGCAAAAGGGTCGACTGACCGGTCGCTGACAACCGGAGGGGCGTATCGCGATGCGCTCGTGATGCGGCTGATGACGGTTTATTGGCGGTAGCGATGTGGCTGGTCGTGAGGGATTCTGGTATACTCGCGGCCTATGACGGCGATTATCGGGGCGTTTTTACTGGCCTGGATGCTCGGCATGGTGCTCGTGCCGATGGTCCGGCGGATGGCGATCAGGCTTGGCCTGGTCGACAGACCCTGCTCGCGTAAAATTCATCGCATGCCGATTCCCCGCATCGGCGGACTGGCGATCTTCGCCGCGGCCATCATGGGGGCGCTGCCTTTCCTGGCCGATGAGATCAAGACGACCGGCGTCATGCTCGCGGGAACGTTCATCTTCCTCGTCGGCCTGATCGACGACCTGATCGACCTGCCGGCAAAAGTGAAGCTGGCGGGCCAAATGATAGCATGTACGATACTTATTGCCTTCCACGTGAAGATCGATTTCATGACGGATTTCGTCGCCGGAAAGGGGCTCGTCGCGCTGGGTCTGCTGACTGTTCCGCTGACGTTTCTCTGGGTGATCGGCCTCACGAACACGGTCAACCTCGTCGACGGCGTCGACGGCCTGGCCGGCGGCATCGTGTTCATCGCGCTCGGCACGCTGATGGGCGTTCGCCTTCTGACGCATCACACGCAAGATGCGCTGATGATCAGCAACGTGCTCGTGCTGACCGCCGCGATCATGGGCGGCCTGCTCGCGTTTCTCAAATACAACGTGCATCCGGCCTCGATCTTCATGGGTGACTCGGGCGCGTATTTCCTCGGTTTCATGACCTCGGCGCTCTCGGTCGCCGGGGCCGCGAAAGGCACGATCCTGCTCCCGCTCGTCATTCCGCTGGTGGCGTTTGGGCTGCCGGTGCTCGACGTCGTGTTCGCGATCCTGCGACGGTTTTTCCGGCGCGCGCCGATCTTCCAGGCCGACAAGGAGCACCTGCACCATCACCTGCTCCGGCTCGGCTTTTCCCAGGCCGACACGACGCGATTCATGTGGATGGTGTCAAGCTGTTTCGGGCTCCTGGCCCTTCTCATGGCCGACCTGCGCCACCGCGGTCTCGACGTCGTCATCATGGCGGTTCTCGTGCTGATGATCGCCGCCTGCGTGGTATTCTTCGTCAATCGAACCAATGACAAGACCAACCGTCACCTTTCGTAACGTCCTGCTGCAGGATGCGGCCGTCGGCCATCTGCGCCGCTCGCTCGCACGGAACCGCATTTCCCAGACCTACCTGTTCACGGGCGGTCCGTCGGTGGGAAAGGGGCGCACGGCGCAGGCGTTTTCCGCGGCGCTTCAATGCCTCGAAAGCGGCGGACCGACCGAAGACGGCCTTCCGGACGCGTGCGGCGGCTGTCTCTCCTGCCGGCGCATCGCGGCGGGGTCGCACCCCGACGTCACGACGGTCACCCTCCAGGGAAACGACATCCGGGTCGACCAGGTGCGCAGGCTCCAGGAGCTTGCCGTCCTCCAGCCGAACATGGGCAGGTGGCGGATCTTCATCATTGATCCCGCCGACCGGCTCAACGAATACTCGGCCAACAGCCTGCTGAAGATTCTCGAAGAGGCGCCGCAGCGTGCCGTGTTCATGCTGCTTGCCGAGAATCTCGAGCGGATTCTGCCGACGGTCAGAAGCCGGTCCGAGCTGGTTGCCTTCCGGACCCCGTCTCACGATGAAGCCCGCGCGGCGCTCTCGACCATCACCGGACTCGATGCCGAGACGGTGATGCGGGGGTATGCCCTCGCCGACGGTGCGTTCGGAATGGCCGGGCGCCTGCTGGCGGAGGGCCTTCCACCCCGTGAGGAGTGTGCGGGTCTTCGCGCGGCGCATACCCGATACATCGAGGAGATCATCGCTTCAGGAACGGCTCTGCATGGCCGTATCGAGACGGCGCCGTCCCTCGAGGCTGCCCTGCAGGAACTCGAAGCAGCTCATGCGACGGCATCGGCGGGCCTGCTGACGGCGCGCCGCGAGCTGGTCCGGGGCCTGGTCGTCAGCGTGAGTCTACCGGCCGCGTTCCCGATTCTCTTCACGCGCCTGTTCATCGAGGCCGTCGACGGCGTCAAAAAAGAACTCAAAAAGGCCGTCGAGAGCCTGATCGGCAAGCACAAGCAGGCATACACCCCGGGGCTGCTCAAGGAGATCGAGGAGCAGTGCGGGGCTGCGATCGGCGCCTGGGCTTCCCGGCAGCCGGCGGCGTTTCTCGAAGGGCTGATGCGCTGGCACGAGGATCTGTACCACTGGGGGTTCACGGAAGACGAGAAGTGTCTCTTGAACCTTGACCGGAAAGAAGATATCATGGCTGTCACCGCGGCCCGGGGGCCGGCATGTGTCCGGGCGCGCCTGCAACTCTTACATCACAGCCTCGAACTGCTCAGGCGGTTCGTCCAGCCCGTCCTGGTGCTGGAAAACGTTTTGACTGACATCGGAGGTCCGATCGCGTGAGCCGGTATGTTTCTCTGCGTTTCCGCAAGCTGCCCGTGGTGCACTGGCATCTCGAGCCGCAACTCGACCTGTCCCCCGGCCAGAAGGTTGTCGCGAAGACCGTCCACGGTCAGGAAATCGGCACGGTTCTCGCCGTGCTGGCCGAAAACTCCGAGCCGAAAACTCCCACGGAGCCGTTCGTGAAAGACATCGTGCGGGTTGTCGACGAGAACGACCGCGTGGCGATGAGCGAAATCTGCCGGAAAGAGCGCGAGGCGTTCCAGCGATCGCGTGAACTGGTCGCCCAGCACAAACTCGAGATGAAAATGCTCAAGGCCGAGTATTTCTTCGATCAGACGCGGCTGATCCTGTATTACAAGTCGGATATCAAGGTCGATTTCCGCGACCTGCTCAAAAGCCTCGCCACGTCGTTCCGCACGCGCATCGAGCTCCGTCAGATCGGCGTTCGCGACGAGACCAAACTGCTCGGTGGCCTTGGCTGTTGCGGCAAGGAGGTCTGTTGCGCCCAGTTCATGACCCAGTTCACGCAGGTCTCGACCAAGATGGCCAAGGACCAGAACCTGAGCCTGAACCCGGTCAAGCTGTCCGGCATCTGCGGCCGGCTGCTCTGCTGTCTCGGTCACGAATACGAGTATTACGCTTCCTTCCACGGAAAGTTCCCGAAACTGGGCGCCGAGATCGTCGTCGGGCCCGAAAAGGGACGCGTCATGGATCTGAACTATATCACTCGCACGCTGCTGATCGGATTCTGGGACCGGCGGAAAGTGACGGTTTCGCTCGACATCGTCAAGGGCCGCAAAGACCCGGCGACGGGGCGCAATATGTGGTGGGTCCAGGAAGAAGGGCAGCCCGAGCCCGACCTGACCATCCTGTTCCAGCAGTTCGTGCCGCCCGTGAAAAACCGCGGCCGGGACAAGCCCCGCGACGGCGAGGCGGCGAAAGAACCGCCAGCCCGCGAGCAGCCGTCGGCACCGCAACCGGATGGCGGAGCACCCGCCGAACTGACCGATGACGGTGTTCCCCCCGACTCCGTCGACGAGCTCGCGAAGATCGACGGGGCAGCCCCTGTCCGGCAGCCGGATGGCCGCCCGGCAGGCGAGAACCGGAATCGCGACGGCGGAGGCCAGGGCCGCAGGTCCGGCCCCGACCGCGACCGGCCCAGGCGCGACCAGGGGCAGCAGCGGGGTGACCGCGACCGCCGGCCCGGCCGGCAGGGCCAGGACAACCGCCCGCCCAGGCAGGGGCAAGGCCAAGGCCAAGGTCCGGGACAGCGGGGCGACCGCCCGTCCCAGAAACCCGGGAACCAGCCGGCGCCTGACGGCGGCGACAAGGATAAAACCAACAATTGATCACTCCCCCGGGCGCGAGGCTGATGACGGCCGAACCGCCGGGCAGAAACGAGGGAACAGCGTGCCAGTAATCGGATTGATCGCAGGGAACGGGCGATTCCCCCTGTATTTCGCCGAGGCGGCCCGGCAGGGCGGCCACGAGGTCGTCGCCGTCGCCATCAAGGAGGAAACGTCGCCGGAGCTGGAGAAGAACGCGGACCACATCTACTGGTTCCACGTCGGCGAGCTCCAGGGGATGATCGACGCGTTCCTGCGGCACGGCATCGACAGGGTCGTCATGGCGGGCAAGATCACCAAGACCCGCATGTTCAACCAGCTCAAGCCCGATGCGCGCCTGATGCGCGTTTTCGAGAAAACGCCGATTCGCAACGACGACGCGCTGCTCAAAGCTCTCGCGGGCGAGTTCGTCAGCGAGGGAATCCACGTCTGCGACTCGACGATGTTCCTGGCATCGCTCCTTCCTCAGAAGGGGCCGCTCACCCGCAGGCACCCGACCACCGAAGAGTGGCTCGACATCCAGTACGGCCACGAGATCGCAAAGAAGATCGCCGGCCTCGACATCGGCCAGACCGTCGTCGTGAAGAACCGCGCGATTCTCGCCGTCGAGGCGATCGAAGGCACCGATGAGGCGATCCTGCGCGGAGGCAAGCTTGGCAACGGCGGCGTCACGGTCGTCAAAGTTGCCCGTCCCGACCAGGACATGCGGTTCGACCTTCCGGTCATCGGCGTGGACACGATCCGGACGCTGATCCAGGCGAAGGCTCGCTGTCTCGCCTTCCAGGAGCAGAAAACGCTTTTGCTCGACCGGGCCGAGGTCGTCGCGATGGCCGATGCGTCCGATCTGGCCATCGTCGTGGTGTGAACGGAGGCTGATATGAGCGAGGCAGTCAGGGTCGGAGTCATCGGGACCGGGCATCTCGGAAAGCATCACGCGCGTATTCTCGCCGAAATGGCGGGGGCGAAGCTCGTCGGGGTCTCCGACGTCAACGAAGAGGTCGGTCGCGCGATCGCCGAGACATACGGCGTTTCCTATCACCGCGATTTCCGTGAACTCGACGGGAACGTCGATGCCGTCTGCGTCGTCGTCCCGACTTTCCTGCATCATGAGGTGGCGCGTTTTTTCCTCGAGCGCAACGTCAATACGTTCATCGAAAAGCCGCTCACCAAGACTCTCGACGAGGCAACCGACCTCGTGAAGCTGGCAGGCGCGAAGCAGCTGACCCTCCAGGTCGGCCATGTCGAGCGGTTCAACGCCGCCATCATCAGGCTCCAGTCGTTCTGCGAGTATCCGAGGTTCATCGAATGCCAGCGGATGGGGCCGTTCTCCAAGCGCATTTCGGACGTCGGCGTTGTCCAGGACCTGATGATCCACGACATCGACATCGTGCTTTCCCTCGTGCGGTCGCCCATCGCCCGCATCGACGCGGTCGGCATCCCAGTGCTCACCGAAAACGAGGACATCGCGAATGCCCACATCCTGTTCGAGAACGGTTGCATCGCGAACCTGACCGCCTCGCGCGTGAGCGACGAGGTGATTCGCAAGCTGCGCATTTTCGAGCTCGACAAATACTGCTCGCTCGATTACGCCAATCAGGCCATCACGCTTCGCCGCAAGGACGAGCGCGAGGAGAAGATCATCAAGGAACAGCTCGACATCCAGCGCGTGGAGCCCTTGCGCCAGGAACTCGAGCATTTCATCACCTGCATCCGCGAGAAGCGAAAGCCACTCGTGACGATCGAGGACGGGAAGAACGCCCTCGAAGTCGCTCTCGAAATCCTCGCCCAGATAAAGACCGGATGGACCCGCAAATGAATGGAAGCCCGGTTCCGGGCTGCCTGCGGGAACGCGTCGGCGGTTTCTTCTTCCGCTGGCGCGACGTTCTCCCGGTTCCGATCGCCCTTTTCATGGTAGCGCGGGCGAAGTTCCGCCCGCTCGGCTGGCTGTTCGGACTGCCCCTCGTCGCCGCCGGAGAGATCCTGCGGCTGGCGGCGATCAGGCATATCGGGCCGACGACCCGCACGCGCGAAATCTGCGCCGACCGTCTCGTCACCAGCGGTCCCTACGCCTGGGTGCGGCACCCGCTCTACCTGGCCAACGCCCTGAAGGTCGCGGGACTGCTGCTCTGCGCCGGCAATCTGCCGGCCGGCATCGTCGCGACGATATTCTATATTATTGAATTTACAACGATGATCCCGTATGAAGAGGCGTTCCTGAAAGACAGATTTCCCGAGTCGTTCGAGTCGTGGGCCGCGCGGACGCCTGCGTTCATCCCGCGGCGGCCGGAGGAAGCCGACGAAGCCGCCGAAACGCACCCGAAGTGGGACTGGGAGGAAGCCTTTCGGTCCGAGCGCCGCACGTTCACGTCGACCGGCCTGATCCTGGCGGCGCTTGCGGCCGCCTGCCTGGCACGCAGGGAGAAAACGGCGTGAGTCCGAAGCGTATCTTTTTCATCGCGGGCGAGCACAGCGGCGATCTGCAGGGATCGCTCGTACTGTCCCACCTGAAAAAACTCGATCCGGATATCATCGCCGAGGGAATCGGCGGTCCGCTGATGCGCAAGGCCGGCTTCGAGTGCATTCACAGTATCGACGAACTGGCCGTCATCGGATTCGTCGAGGTGCTGAGCAATTTCCGGCACCTATGGGGTATCTACTCGGATACCTGCCGCATTCTCGCCGAGCGTCGGCCCGACGTGCTGGTCTTGATCGATTACCCTGGGTTCAACGTCCGGGTGGCGAAGGCCGCGAAAGCCCTCGGAATACATGTCGTCTATTATATAACGCCGCAGGTTTGGGCGTGGCACTCGAGCCGGGTTCGTAAAATAGCGAGCGTTATTAACGAAGCCGTCGTCGTCTTTCCCTTTGAGGTCGACATCTGGAAACAGGCGGGCATCCCGGTCGAATGGTTCGGACACCCCCTCATCGGAACGGCCGCGAGCCGGACGCTTCCCGTCGAGTTCCGTGCGCAGCATGGCCTGGGCGAGGGACAACTCGTCGCCCTGCTGCCCGGCAGCCGGAATCAGGAGATCTACTACATCCTGCCGCCCCTGCTGAAAGCCGCCAGCATGATTGCCGCAAAACGGCCCGATACCCGATTTCTGCTCCCGGTGGCTGGCTCGATCGGTGACGCCGTCTTGCAACCGCATCTGGACGGCTGCAACCTGCCCATCACGGTGCTTCGCGGCCAGACCTACGAGGCCGTTGCCGCATCGGACCTTGCGATGGTCGCTTCCGGCACCGCGACCCTGGAGACGGCCATTCTCGGCACGCCCATGTTGATCGTCTACCAAACGAACTGGTTCACCTCGCTGTTGTCCAAATATCTGATCCAGGTGCCGCATATCGGGCTTCCGAACGTCGTGGCCGGCCGCGAGGTCGTTTCCGAGTTCATCCGCGGGGATTTTCATCCCGAGACCATCGCGCGCGAGGCGGTGTCGATCCTCGAGTCGCCCGAGCGCCAGAGCCGCATCAGGAACGACCTGCGCGAGGTGCGCAAACGCCTGGGCGAGCCCGGCGCCGCGGCTCGGGTCGCGGAACACCTGCTCCGGCGGCTCGACGAGGTGGCGAAACGATGAATACCCTCAGCCGTCTGCTCGGATACTTCCGGGGTTACCTGCCGCACCTGTTCGCGGGGATCGTCTTCAGTTTCGTGATGGCCCTGTGCACGATCTACCCGGCCTGGATCATGAAAAGTGTGGTCAACGACGTGCTGGTCAACCGGAACGTCGGGATGCTCAACATCATCGCGATCTCCCTGATCGTCGTGATGGGCGTCAAGGGCATCGCGAACTTTATCCAGAGCTACATCATGACCTGGGTTTCCCAGCGCATCCTCACGACGATCCGCTCCCAGTGCATGGATCACCTGCTCCGCCTGTCGCTCAACTACTACGAACGTCAGCGCACGGGACAGTTGATGAGCCGCATCACGAGCGACGTTCTCGTGCTGCAGGGCCTGCTGTCGGGTTCGACGGGACTGCTCGGCGACATCATCGCCTTCGTCGGGTTCTGCGGCTACATCTTCTGGCTCCACTGGAAACTCGCCGTTATATCGATCATTATTATTCCCATCATCGGCGCGATCATCAACAAGTTCTCGCGCAAGATGAAGAAGATCGGAACCCGCATGCAGACACGCATCGGCGATATCGCGACGGTGCTGCAGGAATACATCACCGGCGTCAAGGTCGTGAAGTCGTTCACGCTCGAGGAGTTCGTCCGGGGCCGCTTCGAGACGGCGAACGAGGAGAACTTCAAGGAGACGATGAAGGGAAACCGCATCAACTCCGCCACCTCGCCGGTCATCGAGTTCATCAACACGGTTGGCCTCTCGATCATCTTCTGGTACGGCGGCTATGAGGTCATCAGCGGCAGGCTCGACGCCGGCCAGCTCATCAGCTTCCTCACGGCGCTCGTGGGGCTGTTCACCCCGATCAAGAACATTTCCAAGTTCAGCAACGTGCTCTCGCAGTCGATCGGCGCCGGCGACCGGGTCTTCGAGATCCTCGACGCGCCCGTCGACATCGAAGACCGGCCGACCGCCCGTGCGCTGCCGAAGTGCCGCGGCCGTGTCGAGTTCAAGGATGTCACGTTCTCCTACGGTGAAAACGAGCCCGTGATCGAGCATCTGAACCTCGTCGTCGATCCCGGCGAAGTGGTGGCGCTCGTCGGCCCGTCAGGGGCCGGAAAGACCACCCTGGTTAACCTGATCCCGCGATTCTTTGAACTGTCAGCCGGGGGCATCGAGATCGACGGCATCGACATCCGTGACCTGACGGTCTCGTCGCTCCGCGGAAACATCGGGCTGGTGCCGCAGGAAACGCAGCTCTTCTCTGGAACGATAGAGGATAATATTCGATTTGGCCGGCTCGAGGCGACGAATGATGAGATCGTCGCGGCGGCAAAACTCGCCAATGCGCACGACTTCGTGCTGAGCCAGCCCGACGGATATCAGACCCACCTTGGCGAACGGGGCGTGAACCTCTCGGGCGGCCAGGGACAGCGGCTTGCGCTGGCCCGGGCGTTCCTGAAAGACCCGAGGATCCTGATTCTCGACGAGGCGACCTCGGCGCTCGACTCCGAGACCGAGAACCTGATCAAGGAGTCGCTGGCTCGCCTGATGAGGAACCGCACGACGTTCATCATCGCGCACCGCCTTTCCACCATCATCAACGCCGACAAGATCGTCGTGATGCAGCGCGGAAAAATCGTCGAGATGGGCACCCACGGTGAACTCCTGGAACTGAAGGGGCTCTACGCGCATCTGTATCATTCCCAGTTCTCGGCGCAGTTCACCGGGCAGATGCCGGAAAAGGAGGCGACGTGCTCATGAAACGACGCTTCCCGCCCGCGCTCGAACCGGACACCTCCGTGAAGGACGATCCCCGCTGGAACGAGTCGGCATACCTGCCGAAGGTCCGCTTCAAGGGCCGTCTCGCCGCACTGTTTGTCCGGTTCTGGTCGAGCACCGTCCGCCTCGAACGGATCGGGAGGGAGCACGAGGACGCCGCCATCGCGAGCGGCCGGCCGATTCTGTATGTCGCCTGGCACGGCTCGCAGGTCGTTCCCCTGTTCGAGTTCAGCGACCGCGGCATTCTCATCATGACGTCGCTGTCGCGTGATGGCGATATTCAGACGATGAGCATGTCGTGCCTCGGCTATCGCACGGTGCGGGGTTCGAGTTCGCGCGGCGGCGCTCGCGCGCTTCTCGGCATGGTGCGTGAGATGAACCGGGGTATCAGCGCGTCGTTGATGGTCGACGGGCCGCGTGGGCCGTATCATGAGGCGAAGCCCGGTGCGGTGCTTCTGGCGCAGAAAACTCGGGCCGTGGTGCTTCCGGTCGGAGTAGGGTATGCGAACGTCATCCGACTGAACAACTGGGACCGGTTCGAGATCCCGATCCCGTTCTCACGGGTGGTCGTCGCGACCGGGGCTCCTTTCGACGTGGGCCCCGAGGTCGATCTCGAGGCCGGTGCGAGGCTGATCGAAACCCGGATCGCCGAGACCGAGGCCGAGGCGGAAAGGAGGATCGCGGCGTGACAGACGTGAAGCGGCGCATGAAAATCCTCATCAGCGCGGGTGAGACGTCCGGCGACATCTACGCGGCGGCGCTCATCGACGAACTGCTCAAGTGCGGCGATTTCGAGATTCACGCGGTCGGCGGCACCCAAACGGCCCGTCGGAAGGTGAACATCCTGTACGACAGTCAGAACTGGGCCGCCATCGGGTATATCGAAGCCATCAAACAGGCGCCGAAACTGCTTCTTGTTCTGCGAAACCTGAAAAAACTCATTGCCGTCGATCGGCCGGACCTGCTGATCCTGCTCGACTACCCGGGATTCAACATGCGCCTGGCCCGTGAGGCGACGCGCCTCGGCATCCCGTCCCTGTATGTGTTCCCGCCGAGCAAGTTCGCGACCAACCCGGCCGACGTGGCGGATGCTGCCCGCAACATCACGGCGGTCGCCGCCAACTTCTCCTTCACCTACGAGGTCTACAAGGCTGCCGGGGCCAACGTCGAGTTCGTCGGCCATCCGCTCATCGACCTTGCACGGCCCACCATGAGCCGCGACGAGGCCGTCAGGTCCTTCGGGCTCGATGCGAAAAAACCGATCGTGGGCCTCTGCCCAGGCAGTCGGAAGAGCGAACTCGACCAGCTGATGCCTCTGATGCTCGATACGGCAAAGCTGCTTCTTGAAAAAGAACCTCATCTTCAGTTCGTCGTGCCCGTCATCGCCACCGAGGGACCGGATGTCTACGGCATTCCGAAAGCGGACCTGCGGAGGCAGATCGAGTCGGCGAATCTTCCGGTCAAGATCGTCGAGGGGCGCATCTACGACGTCATGGCGATCTCGGAAGTGCTGTTGATCAGTTCCGGCACGGCGACGCTCGAAGCGACGCGCATCGGCACGCCGATGGTGATCGTGTACCGCGTTTCTCTCTTCACCGAGATCATGGCGCGCCTGTTCAACAAGCTGCCCGAGTTCATCGGCCTGCCGAACATCCTGCTCGGACGCATGGCCATTCCCGAGCTTATCCAGCGCGATTTCACCGCGGAACAGCTCGCCTCGACCGCCATCGAACTGCTCAGAAACCCCGAAAAACGCGACCGGCAGAAGCGCGATATGGCCGAGGCCATCGCGCACCTCGGCACTTCCGGGGCCTGCGGGCGCATTGCAAAGATGGCCCTGAACCTGCTCGATGCGGCGAAACGAAACGATGCCAGCCGGAAAGGCGCCTGACGCGAACGGAATGCAGACGGGGCGCACGGTTTTTCCCGGGGTGCTGAGCCGTCTTGTCGATGTCGTATCGGGCGTGACATGCGCGGTACCCGAAGGGATCGGCCGAACGGCCGCCGTCGCCGTCGGCTGGATGGCATCCCGCGCCTGGTGCGGCGAGCGGGCTAGACTTCGAGAAACGATCGGGCGGGTGTACCACCGCCTCGGCAGACCGCTGCCACGGCCGATCGATGCGATTGTCGACCGGATGTTCGCCCATTTTGCGCTGAATGTATATGAATTGCTACGCTATCCTGTGCTGATGAGCAACGAGTTGGTCGATGCGTTCGACTTGAAGGGCCTGGAACACCTGGAAGCGGCCCTGGCGCTGAAAAGGGGCGTCATCCTCGCCGTTCCGCATCTCGGCAACTGGGAACTGCTCGGAGCCTCTATCGCCCATCGCGGGTACCCGCTCCACTCCTTCTACCTCGCGCAGAAGGAAGACGAGGTCGGAGGTCTGCTCGACCGGTTCCGCGTTCACTCCCGCATCGTGCTGCACGACCGCGACCGGGGCGGCGTGGCTGCGCTCAAGGCCCTGAAGAAGGGTGAGCTTCTCGGGATGATCGCGGATCAAGACGGCGGCAATCTCGGCGTCTACATGGACTTTCTCGGCCACTGGGTCAGCATGCCGGCCGGCATCGCCAACTGGAGCCTGAAAACCGGGGCCGTGGTCGTGCCGCTGTTCGGCCTGCGAAACGGCCTGTCGCGCCGGTATACGGGCTGGTTCATGCCCGCGCTCGCGGAACCGGCCGGAGCCGATCACACCCAAAAAGCCGTCGCGCGGACGGTCGAGATCGCGAGATGGTTCGAATCGGTCATTCTCGAGCACCCGGAGCAGTATCTCTGGTTCTACGACCGGTTCAAGCCTCGTCACGAAGCCTATACCGCGCGCATGAAATGCGCCGGCGTCGCGATGAGGCGGGGCGGAACCGCCTATGCGGTGGGCGAGCCGGGCATCGGAGACAGAGGCTGATGAAACGGGTCTCGGATGCGCGCCTGACGTTCGCCCTGGCAATATACCAGGCGGTATTCGGCCTTGCGCTGATGGGCGCCGCCACGGCCGCGCCATTTCTCGCCGGCCGCACCAGGCGCGTCAGGGAGGGGCTGCAGGAGTATTTCGGCGGCCTGCCGTGCCCGCCTGCCGGCCCGCTCGTCTGGGTGCACGGGGTTTCGATGGGGGAATCGGCCGTCGCCGGTGCGCTGATGGACAACCTGAAAAAGCGCGCGTCGCATCTGCGGCTGGGTTTCACGACGACGCATCCGGACGTGCTTGCAACGGAACGGCGTCGGAAGCGGGCCGACGTGACAGGATATTTCCCTCTCGATACCTGGCCGGGCATGGCGCGGGCGTTCGACCGGTGGAACCCGGTCATGGCGATCGTGTCGGAAACGGACTTTTGGCCGGTCTTTTCCCGGACCTGCCGCGCGAGAGGCATTCCGCTCGTCCTCGCGAACGGCAGGATCAGCGACAAGCTCCACCGCTTCTACGCGGCGTTTCCCGCATTCGGACGGGCGGTTTTCGAGCCGTTCACGCTGCTGGCCGTCCAAAGCGAAACGGATGCCCGACGACTCCGGGAGATGGGGGCGTGCCCCGGGCGCATCCGCGTCACCGGCAACGTGAAGGCGGACCTGGCCGCCGTGCCGTCGGTCGATGCCGCGCGGCTTACGCGGGAATGGACCGGCTCCGACAGGCTCGTCGTTTTCGGCTCGATCCACCCCGCCGAGTTCGAGCTCCTCGTACCCGTTTGGAAACGATTGCTGGAAGGGCAAACCGGCTGCCGAATCCTGGCAGCCCCGCGAAACCCCGCGCTTGCAGCCGACTGGGAACGGCGTCTCGCCTCGGCAGGCATTCCGAGCGTCCGACGAAGCGCCTTTGCCGCGCCTTCGGTGTCCGGGGCTGATCCCCGCCTGATGCTGCTCGACACGATGGGCGAGCTGGCGGCTCTCTACGGCCTCGCCGCCGTCGCCTTCGTGGGAGGCACGCTCGATCCCGCCGTCGGCGGCCACAATCCCCTGGAAGTTCTCAACCACGGAGTGCCGCTTGTCATGGGGCCTCACGCGCGCAACTTCGCTGATCTCGTCGACGAGCTGGTCGCCGCCGGGGGCATGGAGCGCCAAGCCGATGTCAGGGAGATTCAGCGCTGCATCGAAGGCATTCTGCATGCCCCGCCACGTGCTGCCGAGCTCAGAACGGCAGCCGAGGCCGTTCTCGTGCGCCATCGGGGAGCGCTTGGCCGGACGCTGGAACTCCTCGCGCCGCTGCTTCCACCCGGTTCGCGTCGAACGGGCTGATCAACAGCTGGATCGGGGGTGTTGTCGTGCCGTCGGGCGCCGTCAGAAGCAGACGAGCCACAGAAGACCCATGGCCAGAACGACCGCCATGGGATGCAGCTTCCCTTCGAGAGCGACCAGCAACGCGAAGCTCCCTGCGGCGGCGGCCAGAGACCAGCCGTCCGTGATGACCGATCTGGCGTAGGACCAGGTAGCGAACAGGATCAGGCTCACCACGCCCAGTTGAACCCCCCACTGGATGGCCCTTGTCCGCTGATTTTCCCGCACCCGATCGATCAGCGGCGCCAGCCAGGCGAGGATGGTCAGCGAGGGAAGCACCACAGCCGCCGTCGCCACGATGGAACCGACGATTCCCGCAATGCCGAAGCCGACGTAGGTTGCCGCGTTGATGGCGATTGGGCCCGGCGTCATCTGGGCGATCGCCACGAGGCGGGCCATTTCCGCGAAGGTCAACCAGTGGCGGCCGTCGACCAGTTCGTGTTGAATGAGAGGAATGGTGACCATGCCTCCGCCGTATGCACCCAGGCCGATCAATGCGAAGCTGAGGGCGAGTTGGAAAAGTGTCGTGCACATGGTCGTCTTCGGTTACTCCGGCTGGCTGGTCGGCATGGGAACGGCTTCGGGGCGGTAGAGCAGGAACCCGAGGATTCCCGTCGTCACGACGGCCCAGATCGGATGCAGGCGCAGGCCGGCGACGACCCCCAAGCCGAGGGAACAGATGAGCAGACTTCTGCGACCGTGCAGAAGTTTCCGGCCAAAGGCATACCCTGCAAAGGCAAGCTGGCCGCCTACGCCAACGGAACAGCCCTGAAAAAACGTCGCGACCTTTGGGTTCGCGAAGTAGGGAGCGGCAGCCCAGACAACGAGCAGGATTATTCCAAACGAAGGAAGGATGGTCCCCAGAACCGCGGCCAGGGCGCCGAGCCTGCCGCGCAACCGACGACCCTGGAGAAAAGCGAGGTTGACGGCGATTGCGCCCGGAACGATGGTGGCGGTGGCCATCTCGGCCATGAACGCCTTGTCGTCATACCAGCGCTTTCGCAAGACGAGTTCGTGACGCATGACCGTCGCCATCGCGAGGCCGCCGCCGAGCGTGAACAGGCCCACCCGAAAAAAGACCCAGAAGATTTCCCCGAGGGCGATCTTCCCGTTGCCGATCGGAGATGACGT
>JAGOCE010000313.1 GCA_017998915.1 Candidatus Ozemibacteraceae bacterium | reverse complement strand
CGGTTCCGGGGGACGGAAGGGTGGCTGGAACCGGGCGGGCCGGAGCCAGGGATGCCCATCGGCAATGACGCCCCATTGTTCGGCGATTTCCCGCTCGAACATGTGGGCCTGGGGGCAGTCCGGGGTAAGCGCCTCGTAGCGCCGGCCGACGGTCGTGGAGAAGACCGAGAGTTTCGCCGACGCGTCATCGGCCATGACCGCGACGAGCAGGAGCGGATCGCCGCCGGTGCCGAACAGGGAAGCAATCCGCTGTTCGCGCTGGGCAAGCTCCAGAATCCGCGCGCGAAATTCGGCGAATTCCAGGCGTGGAATCGCGGACAGGGGGACTGCCTGGCCGTTTCCAAGGAGGCATTCGTTCACGGGGCACCTCTCAGGTTCACGGGCACGATGCGGTGGACGTTTTCGACGACGGCCGCGGCTTGATCGAGCGCGGCGCGGAACGTGCCGGGCATCCAGACGCCCAGCACCAGCAGGACCACGAGAGGCGCAGCCACCAGGAGGACGTCGAGCCAGTTCGTCGAGATCTCCGCTTCGACCGGGCCGGGCTTTCCCCAGCCCAGGCGGAGGGCGTTTCCGAGCACGCCGACGAAGACGGTGCCCGTTCCGAACAGGAAGACGACCAGCACCCCGAAACGACCGCCGTCGACGGCCGCCTTGAGCATCTGGAATTCGCTCATGAAGAGGCTGAACGGGACCATCCCGATGAGCGCCAGCAGGCTGGCGACGATGCCCAGGCCCCAGATCGGTGAGACTTCGAGGCTTCCCGTCATCCGCTCCATCTCGTGCGTCTTGAAGATCTGCCCAAGCCGGCCCGCGGCGAAGAACGACAGGGATTTGCACAGGGAATGGTTGAACGTGTGAAACAGGGCGGCGAAGGTGCCCAGCCCGCCGAGCCCGAAGCCCAGGGCGATGATGCCGAGGTGCTCGACGCTGCAGTAGGCAAGCAAACGCTTGAGATCGCGCTGGAACAGCATGAACGACGCGGCGATGAGGATGGAAGCGAGCCCGAACCCGACCAGGAGCCGGTGCGCGTATCCGTCGTGGCCGAGCGCCCCTTCGGCCAAAGGCATATAGCGAAGAATACAATACAATGCCGTATTGAGCATGAAGCCCGAGAAGATCGCCGACACGGGGGCCGGCGCCATGCTGTGGGCGTCTGGCAACCAGCTGTGCATGGGCGCCAAGCCGGCCTTGGTGCCATATCCGACCAGCACGAAGATGAACGCCGCCTTGACCAGGGCCGGCGTCAGGTTCGCCGTGTTCGCCAGCAGGTTGGTCCAGAGCAGGGCCTGGTTGGGGTCCAGGGGGAGATCCTTGGCCGCGACGCGTATCATCAGAGTTCCCAGGAAGGCGAAGCCGATGCCGACCGAGCAGATGAGCATGTATTTCCACATCGCTTCGATCGAGCCGCGGTTCAAGTGGACGCAGATGAGAAACGAGGTCACGAGAGTCGTGGCCTCCATGCCGACCCACATGATGCCGAGGTTGTTCGAGACGAGCACGAGCGTCATGGCGCCAAGCGCGGGGGCCCACAGGCCGGCGAACGTACGCACCTGCTGCAGGGTGAGGCTGTGCTCGTGCATCTCCTCGCCGAAGTAGCGCATGGCAAAGATCGAGCTGAGCCCGAAGACGACGAGCATGACGGCGAGATGGTAGGCGGAAAGCGCGTCGAGGAACAGCCAGTCGGAGAAGGCGAAGATGGTTCCCTGCCCGAACGTGCGACGGATCGCGACGCAGCCGAGGCCGGTGGCGATCAGCACCCCACCCAGCGACGCGGCGAGAGATTTCCAGGCCGATGTGAACGCCTGCGACAGGATTCCGGCCGCGACGGGCACGAAAACCAGCGACAGCAGAAGCACCCCGTTCGACATCGCCGACTACCCTTTCAAATGGTCGAGTTCGTGCGTGTCGATGTGGTGGAACACCCGGTTCAGATACCGGATGAGGACCGTCCAGATCAGCACCGCGACGAACATGTCCAGGAGCACGCCGATTTCAACGAGGAACGGCGCGTAGTAGAGGGTGCCCACGCCCAGCATGAACGCCCCGTTTTCCATCACCAGGAAGCCCACCACCTGTGACAGCGCCTTCTTGCGGCTGACGATGAGAAACTGGCCGCAGAACACCGAGAACAGCGTGGCGGGCACGACCAGCCGAGACATGTCGCCGCCGGGGATGCGCAGGCGCGTTCCCAGCCAGAGCGAGACGATCAGGGCGACGATCCCGATCAGGGTCGAAGCGATGTAGCCGACGTAGGGTTCCCCTTCCCGGCCCGCGTGCACGACGTTGGCCACGGGGCGCAGCAGCACGGGGAAGACATAGCCTTTCAGCACGAGGGCGGTCAGGCCGACCACGAGCACGTCGAGGGTCAGGTGGGCCAGGCGGGCCTGCAGGGCGAACACGCCAAGGAGCACGCCCTGGACGGAAACCCAGACGATGAGCGATTCGACGCGGCTCGTCGCGAGCATCCGCATGTTGGTCAGGACCACGAGAATGATGAGCAGATCGTTCATTGGATCATGATTCCCACGATCGAGAATGCGCAGGCCCCGATCAGCAGATGCGGAACCTGGACCAGCCGAAGCCTGACCAGGGTCGATTCGACGACGCCCACCAACACCGCCAGGGCGGCCATACCAGCCAGCATGGCGCCGATATCGACCGCCGGCACGCCGGTTCGCACGGGAACAGCGATTCCCGTGATGAGCGCGCCGAGAATCCAGAGTTTGAGCGCCGCGGCGTATTCGATGAAGGCAAAGTCGACGCCACCGTGGTCGAGCACCATCACCTCGTGGATCATCGTGAGCTCGAGGTGGGTGTTCGGGTCGTCCACCGGGATGCGGCTGTTTTCCGCGAGATACACGAGGAAGAGACCGGCCAGCACCAGCATGAACGTCGCCCCGTGCGCGATCCAGACGTTCGGATCGATGGGCATGATCAACCCTTCGAGCGACAGGCGGCCGGTCTGGCGCGCGACGGCGACGAGGCCGAACAGCAGGGCGGGCTCAGCGAGTGCCGAAAAGGTCATTTCCCGGCTGGCGCCCATGCCCTCGAAGGCGCTTCCCGTGTCCATGGCGGCAATGACGGTGAGAAACCGGTGCAACGCCAGCAGATAGATGACAAAGACCAAGTCGCCCTCGAACGAGAAGGCGGCGCGCAGATTGCCGAGCGGCAGGAAGACGAGGCAGATCGCGCCGATGGCCACGCCGGCCGCCGGTGCGAGGCGGAAGAGCCGGGTCGTCGTCTCGCTGTAGACCGCCCCTTTGCGCAGGAGTTTGGCGATGTCCCAGTAGGGTTGGAGAAGCGGCGGGCCGCGCCTTCCGGCAAACAACGCCTTCGTTTTGTTGATGACGCCCTGCAGAAGAGGCGCGAAGATGAGCGCCAGGAGCGGATGAAGAAGCGAAAGCATCACAGCACGCCTCCGATCAGCAGGACCACCAGCGTGATCGTGATGTAGAGGACGTAGGCTTGCACCACGCCGTTCTGCATGGGGGTCACGAGGTGGAGAACGGCGGCGATGCCTCGGAAAACGGGGGTGAACACCCGTTCCAGGAACAGGTCGGGGGTATGCGTCGCGAACCGCGCGCGGCGGGGGAAATATCCGTCGACCCCTTCCACGTGCGTTTCCGTCTTCAGAACGGGGTCGAAAAGATCGACGAGCGGCTGGGCGAACGAGGAGCCCGTATACTGCATGCTATTCGAAGGCTGGGCATACCCGCAATCCCATGTGCAGGCTGTGCCGACGTCACGGCCTTTCAGGAGATACCGACGCCAGGCAAGAACGCCGCCCGTCAACGCGAGAAGCAGGAACGCTCCCCAGACGATCGCCGCGAGGGGCGTGTAGGCGCGGGCGAGAAACCACATGGCCTCGGAGACCCGAAGGATGTCGGGATGCCCGCTGATCGTGACGGCGAGCGCCCCGAGACCGAACGGCGCGGCGATGGCGATCAGGAAGCAGAGGACGGCCAGCACCGCCATCGGCAGGTACATGGCAGGTCCGACGTCGCCGGCGGCTTGGGTCTTTTCCCCGCGCGGACTGCCGAGGAAAACCACGCTGAACGCCTTGGCGAAGCACGCGGCGGCGAGGCCGCCGATGAGGGACAGGCCGACGATGATCAGCAGGCCTGCGGCGACGAGGGGCGTGGATGTCCCAAGGACCGCCAGCAGGGCGCCGGCGTAGATGAGGAATTCGCTGACGAAACCATTGAAGGGGGGAAGCCCCGAAATCGAGAGGCTCCCGACAAGGAACGAGGCGCCGGTCCAGGGCATGCGCTTCAGCAGGCCGCCCAGGCGATCGATGTCGCGGGTGCCGGTCTGCTGGAGAACCGCTCCGGCTCCGAGGAACAACAGCCCCTTGAACACGGCATGATTGAGGACGTGAAGCAGGCCGCCGGCCAGCCCGAATACCGCTACCGCCGTCTGCCCATAGCTCAGGCCGATCAGTCCAAGGCCGAGGCCGAGAGCGATGATGCCGATATTTTCGACGCTATGGTATGCGAGAAGCCGCTTCAGGTCGTGCTGCGCAAGGGCAAAGAGAACGCCGAGGATTCCCGACGCCAGCCCCACGGCCAGCAGCGTCCAGCCCCACCACGGGGCGGGATGGCCGAGGAAGAACAGCACCCTGACCAGGCCGTAGATGCCCGTCTTGATCATGACGCCCGACATCATGGCGGAAATATGGCTCGGGGCGGCCGGATGCGCCTCGGGAAGCCATACGTGAAGCGGAAGGAAACCCGCTTTCGTGCCAAAGCCGACGAGCGCCAGAAGGAACAGCGTTCCCTTGAATGATGCCGAAAGCGTGGCGACTCCGGAGAAGCCGGCGAAGTCGAGGGAGCCCGTTTTCTGCCCCATCAGCAGGAAGAGCACGATGAGGAACCCGGTCCCGAGGTGCGAGGCAACGAGGTAAATCCAGCCCGCGCGTCGGTTGCTTTCTCCGTCGCCGCCCAGGATGACGAGAACGAACGACGACAGGACGGTCAGTTCCCATGCGAGCAGAAACAAGAGGCCATTCGCCGCGAGAATCACCGTGACCATGCTCGCCGTCAGCAGGTGAAAGCAGAACCAGGCCGCGCCAAGATGCCTCCGATCTATCGCATGGGGAAGGTAGTCGCTGCCGTACACCGCCGAGAGGGCGCCGAGGCCGAAGATAGGCAGCAGGAAC
>JAGOCE010000312.1 GCA_017998915.1 Candidatus Ozemibacteraceae bacterium | reverse complement strand
ATATGGCATGGGCGTCGGCATCGACGCCGGAAAACTGCTCGTCGGCTCGTTCGGCACGTCGGAGCGCATGGAACGCGCCGTACTCGGCCCGCCGCGCGAGCTGGCCGAACGCCTCGAGGCCGATTCCAAGAAGGGCAGGCACACGACGATCGTCCTCTCACCCGAGATGATCGAACTGCTCGGCGGCTCGACGGTCGGATTCGAAAAAGTTCCGGGAAGCGACGGCTGGGAGCTCGTCAAACTGCCTCCGGAGGCCGGCGCATGAAAACCTCACGGTGGCTGACGGTTTTCTGGCTGCTCGTCCTCCTCATGCCGTTCCTCGTGCTCGGTATCGGGTGGAGAGAGCAGCTCGCCCTGAAGCTCGCGGACGAACGATCCGCCGTGCGGGCACGGGCGCGCGAACTCACCCTCGAAGCCCAGTCATGCGCGCTTCCGAAAGACGGCATTGCCACGCTCTTCCGCCAGTTCCAGGATCGCGCCGACCTCATCGTGGAACGGCCCGGCTCCGGCGCCAAGGCGAAACGTCGAACCCTTGTTCGTCTGTATGCGACCCTTGTCAGGCCGTGGCTTCCCGATCATGCCCTCGCCTTTCGATGCGCCCCAGCGAGCGCATCTGACGATCTGCGGATCGACGTGGCGCATGGTCGGCGCTTTCCGCCCGGATTTTCCGATGTGTTTCTCGGCGGAGCATGGATCGAATCCGAAGCCCCCGTTCGTCCCGACGTGGAGGCCCGCCTTTCTCGTCTGATCGGATCCCCGGTCAACCTCGATGCGCAGGGCGGGACCAAGAACGGCAAGCTGCAGGACTTTCCTGGCATCGACGGGATCAATGGCTTCTACTGGCGGGCCGGGCTGAACTGCAGGCTCGTTGCCTGGCTCGACCTGACCGGGCTGGATCCATATCTCGGCATGAGAATCATGGCCGACCAGGTGCGGGAGCCCGGATTCGGGTTCCTCTTCACCGACGACGGCGGCACGCCGATCGTCGGGGGCGGTGAGTGGCGCACGGGCGGCGTTCGGCTGATCGAGCGGCTTCGCAGGCTTGGCGGCGGCAGTTTGCCCTCCGTCGCCGTTGTCGGCCGCAGACTCGTCATGACCTCACTGCCCCCGTCGGGAATGGCCGGCCGGATCATCGTGACCGTGCCCTGGCCCACCGGCGAGGGAGTCGGCCTGACGGACGGGCTGACGTCGGCTTCGGCCTCTGGAGCGCTTGGTGTGGTGCTTCTGCTCGCCCTTCTGGGGGCGGCGGCGTTCGTCGGTCGCCGTGCGACCGTCGGTTGGATGCTGCTTGGCGCCTGCCTCGGCACGTCGCTCGTGCCTGCCGGTGCCGGCTGGGTCGTCGTGAAGCGGGCCGTCGCCGAATACGGCAAAGCCGAGTTGAGAACGAAAATCAACGATCTCCACCGCGATCTGACCAACCTCGACAACGGTGGGATCACCTTGCACGCGACCATGATCGGCGGGCTCAGGAACCTTGCCAGGAATCCGGCCACGCTTGCCCGTCTCGAGCCAGGGCACACGCCGAACGACTTGCGGGGCGCCCTGCGCTTCCTCATCGACCGGTGCAGGCTCGAGGCCTACCCCGGGCTGAGCGGGCCGGACCTGCTGCTCTGCGTTTCCCCTGACGACAGAACGAGCATCGTCAGCCGGCTGACAAAAAAATCCGAAACCATCACCAGTACGGAACGCCCGATTCTCGAGGTCTTCGGCCCCCTGGTGAAACGGATGCGCGATGCCATGATGCGCAGCGGCAGCATGCAGCCGCCCGTGGAAGGGCTCTCGGAAGCCGGGAAACTCAGGGAAACGATGAAAGCCGACATGCTGTACGACCTGTATATCGGGATTTTCGGCATCGATGCCCTGATCAGCCAGTTCACATTCCCGGAAGAGCTGATCGATGTGAAAACCTCGTTCCTGCGGATATTCATCATCGGGCTCAAGGTGTTCGGCGCGGCGGGAACACCCACGGAGTGGCTTCTTTTCTCGATCTGGGATGACTCGAAGGAAATGGCCTACGTCAGTCGCTTCTTCACCGAACGGTTTGCAGGCAGGTCGAAGTTCGGGCGGAATCATATCGCCCGTGTCGCCTTCCGGTCACCAGACGATGAGCCGGATGCCCCCGAAATCTGGACCATCATGGGCCTGGCCGAGCATATTTTCGGCGGAACGGTCGCCCCCGACGGAATAGAACTGCCGACAACCCTGCACGATGCGATCGAGCGTGCCCGAAACTCGGGCATCATCCAGACGGGGCGCGATATGTCCGCCCCCGGTAGGCCTGTGTTCGAAGCGTTTCTCGGCAATCACCTCTCCCGGTTCGTTCTCGGGGGCCAGGTGGAGACGAACTCGATCGAGCGCAGGGTGCGACAACTGCAGGTCGCCGGCGACATCATCGCGTTCGGCCTCGTGGCCGCATCCCTGGTGCTCGCCTGGCTGGGACGCCGATGGCTGCTCGAGCCGCTGGAGCGCCTGCGGCTCGCCATGGGCCAGGTTGTGGAAGGCCGGTACGACACGAGGATTCCGGCCGACCGGTCAGACGAGTTCGGAACGCTGGCTGTCGCGTTCAACATGATGGCCCGCGCCCTCGGGGAAGCGGCGATTCTCGGCCGGTTCGTCTCCGGCACCGTCCGCCGGGCGGTGCGCGACCGCAAGGCCGACGAGAGCGGGCGCGGCGAGCACCGGGAGGTCACCGTGCTGTTCTCGTGCCTGTTCCATTTCGACCAGCTTTGCGCCGAAAAACACGCTTCCGAGATTTTCGACGCGCTTGGAGCACACCTTGGCGCCCTGAACGCCGAACTCGAGCCGTTCACCGCCGGCGCCGAGATCGACAAGGTCATCGGTGACAAGATCCTGGTCGTGTTCGATCACGAGCGGCTTGGCGGACAAGCGCAGGCCGCCGGCGCCGTTCTTGCCGTCGTGAACGGGGTCAGGCGCCGGATGCACGCCGCCGGCCTTGAAACCGCGACGGGCGTCAACACCGGCCGGGTCATCTCCGGTATCCTCGGCGCGACCTCGGTGCGGCTCGACCACACCGTCATCGGCGACCCAGTGAACCTCGCCTCGCGCCTCGCGCTTCTCGCGCACATGACAGAGGGAACCCGCGCCGTCCTCTCGGGCGCCTTCCTGGCCGCCTGTGAAAAGCCTCCCAGGGCCGAGAAACTCCCGTTCCGGAAGGTGAAAGGCAAGACCCAGGAGGTCGAAGCCTGGCTGATGCTCGAAGATGTGTGAAAAAAACACACGCGAGCGAAAAAGACTCATACGCTTGAAAAATGAAATCCGCTCCCAGAGCCATTTTAAACTTGGCACGATGGTTGCGTATATAAGCGCAGTTCATTGAAAACAATTTTCGGGCCCCTTGATTTATACCTGCAGTAGTATCGCAGAACAATCGCTGCGCGAGCTTGTTCGAATTGTCACACCCGGTCACGCCTTATGATGCAGCATGTCGCACCAGAGTCACCGCACCGCCAAGAACGTTCGTAACACATACCCACCATTGCTTTCCGGGCCCGGAAATCGTTCTCGTGGGGCGCAGCACTTTCGACGATTCAAGTATCCTCTCAAAAGATCCTCTCACTTTCGCCCCGGCTATTTTAAGCCGGGGTTCTTTTTTTCCCGTCGATGTGCGAAAATATCACCACGAAACCGGGTAGGGGAAACACCTGATGAGTGAAAACCGCACATCGAGCATCGCCAGTCTGCTGGCGCTATTCATCGTGCTCGGAGCGTCCGTTCCATGGGCGTTCTGCGCGGAACTGGCGGCGGTGCCGGGGCCTGAGGGCCCGACGCGGTACGCCCGCACGCTCACGATCGATTCCCGGGGCCGTCTCTGGGCTTCCTTCATGAACGAACAGGGCCTCGACACCTGGGGAATCGCCTGCCTGGAAACGGCTTCTCCGACACTGGTTTCCGCCGCGATGCTTTCCGTCGGCCGCGTGTTCGCCCTGCGGGCCCTGGAAAACGGATCGGTTGCCGCCGCTACCGACAAAGGGCTTCGCGTTCTCGCGCCCGACGGCCGCTTTGAATCAATTGGAAAGCAGGAACCCCTGTCCCTGCTGGCTGGAACGGCCTGTGGTGCGGTTCTTGCCGCCGGCACCGGGGAAGACAGGGCGCTGGTCCTGGTGCGATTCACGCCCGGCAGGCCTTCTGAGCGATGGCGGCTTCCGGCGAAGGGTGCCGGTGGCTTCCGTGAGCCCCTGCGCATGTTCGAGCTTCCGGACGGTCGGGTGATGATCGTTTTCGCGACGGACGTTGTGATGCTCGACGGCGGAAAACTGCGGCGCCTCGCATGGGAAAAGACCCCGTTGGCTAGTCCGGCCAAAAGTCGCTCTTCCGAACGCCGTGTTCCTCCCGTCTGGATCTACGATGCCGCGATGACGCCCGACGGAAGCGTATTCTTCGTGGGCTTCTGCAAAAAACTCGTGCGCTGGAAGGACGGCCGATTCGACGTCCTCGCTGAAGGCCATTTCCAGGACCTCGCCGCCGACCCCGCTTCCGAAACCGTCTGGGTGACCGACTTCGCCGGAGCTCTCAGAACATGGAGCGGAAAAACCCTCGAGACAGCTTACCGGCTCCCCGACGGTGAAATCCGCAACATCTGGCCGGCCGCTTCCGATGCGCTCTGGCTCGAATGTGCCCCCGCGAGCGGGCCCCACCGCCTCGAACGCCTCTCACCCGGCTCAGCCGACCCCAACGCCGTGTCCCTCGAGTTTCGTCCCGGTCTTCTCTCGCCCGGAGTCCTCTCTCTCGTCCAGGCCGCCGACGGCGCTGCTCTCATCGCCACGAACGAAGGCCTCTGGCGCATCTTCAGCCGGAAACAAACGACGGAGGCGAATCCGGGACCGGCCATCGTGCTGCCTGAACGGTCGTTGAAGCGGGAATGACCACTGCCGCGGGAGAAACGAATGAGTTGCAGGGGGTTCTTGGAAGAGATACAGTGACGGCTGAGCCGGCGATCTTCTCGAAAATCTGTGCCGCTCCGCCTTCCTTTCATGTATGTAGTGCATATATATTGATAAATTTCATAATATCTAATATTAGAAGCATTGCGTGTGTGGCATCTGAGCGAGGGAGTATTCCGTGAAAATTGATTTCGACACGCCCCTGGAACGAACCTTGTCGAGCCTGACGCTTCTCTTCGCCGGCATTCTCGCGGGCTTCCTCAAG
>JAGOCE010000311.1 GCA_017998915.1 Candidatus Ozemibacteraceae bacterium | reverse complement strand
GTGCTTCCCCGGTTCGACCCCGAGAAGCAGATGCTCCAGGTCCAGCGGGTCGACGGCGGAGCCTCAGCCGGTTCGTCCGGATCGGGCGGAAGCGGAAGTTCCGGCGGCGGCACGAGCGGTTCGAGCGGCGGCGGCATGAGCGGCTCCGGCGGTGGCGGCGGGATGACCGGCGGCACTGCGGGCGGCATGTGACGGCCGAAGGGAAGGAAATCAGATCATGAAACGAACCAGAACCCTGCGTGTGATGCTCGCGGCCGGACTGCTGTGCGGCATCCTGTCGCTCGTCACCGGCGTCGTCTCGGTGCGCGGCCAGACCGCCCCGTCCGGCGGCGGCGCCGGCGGCTCGGTCACCCCCCTCGAGAGCACGCTCGTCATCCGCGAGACGCCCGACAACCTCAGGCGCATCGAGGAGATCATCAGGAGTCTCGACGTGCCGCCCAAGCAGGTGCTGATCGAGGCCCACATCTTCGACGTGGCCCTCGACGACGAGAACTCGACCGGCATCGACTGGTCCGCGATGATGACCCAGATCGGCCGTCAGAACCCTCTCTGGCAGTTCGACCAGACCCTGGCCCCGACCGGCGGAAACGGCGTTCTGCGCTTCGGCACCCTCAACAACGAGCATTTTGCATTGCTTCTTCGCGGGCTGAAAAAGAACAACCGCGCCCGTTCCCTCTCCAATCCGAAGGTGACGGCGATGAACGGCCAGAACGCCCTGATCGAGGTGGGCCAGAAGGTGCCCTACGTCACGACCAACACGACGGTGAGCAACGGCACCACCATCACCAACCGCGAGGTGAAGTTCGAGCCGGTGCCGATCAACCTGGCGGTGAGCCCCACCATCTATGATGACGGCACCATCCGGCTGAAGGTGACGCCGACCATCACCGCCCTGCGCTCGTTTGTCGAGGGCGTTCCCTGGACAGAAAGCCGCACGGCCAACACCGAGGTGGTCATCCGCTCGGGCGAGACGCTGATTCTCGGCGGCCTGATCACCGAGAGCAAGTCGGAAGATGAGAACGCCGTGCCCGTGCTCGGCCGCATCCCACTCTTCAAAAAGGTCTTCAAATCGACCTCGAAGACGAACAAACGCTCGGAACTGGTGGTCTTCATCACCCCGAACATCGTCCGGAGCGCTCCTGCACGGGGCACTCCCGTCGCCAACTCGTCCGACGGCTCGCTGGCGTGGAGGTGAATATGCGCCGATATACAACCTCTTTGTTCTCCCTGACCCTGGTCGTTCTCCTGGTCGCCCTCGCTGGTTGCCAGAACTCAACGGGCCAGTTGTTTTCCCCCTCGTCGGACATCCATGTGGCCGGCATCAGTCCGTCGGTTCTCCAGCCGACCGAGTCGTCTTCCGATTCTGGCGAGGAGTCCGAGTCCGTAGAGTTAACATTCCCGTTGCTGAAGGTGTATTTCCGCATCATGAACGGCGTGTCGGTGTTCGTCGACCAGTATACCGTTCGATATTATACGCCGAACGGAGCATCGGTCGCGAACGGCCGGTATGATGTTTCCGGCGCTGTCAGCGCGTTCATACAGGCGCCAGAAATCAAGGGCTTCGATTCCGGGAGCGGCGATGATTCAGGCGGGGACGATTCCTCGTCCGGCGGTTCGAGCGGTTCAGACAGTTCAAGCAGTTCCGACTCCACCGCATCGATCCGGGCGCAGGATGCGGGCGGGTCCGGTGATCAGCAGACCATCCCCGAGGATGTCGCCGGGTATACGACCCTCGATATTTTCTCGCTGGCTCTCTATTCGTATATGACCCGCGGAAATGCGGATGCGACCGATGACATCACCCCGATCGTCGCCCGCATCACGATCCACGGCCGCGATCTCAACGACAAGGAAGTCTCGGCCACGGCTCAGATCACCCTGTCGGCAAATATTCTGAAAGAAAGCAGCAACTGACCCCCGCTCGGGAGGAATATCAGATGAACATTTTCAATTGCACGCTGAGAGGCTCTGGCTTCGTAAGAAGCATGGTGGTCGGAGTCCTTTCTGTCATCGTCCTGGTTGTGGTTATGGCTGGCTGTAACAGCGGCGGTCGAAGTGGTTCGGATGGTAGTTGGAATGGCCTTCCGACTGTTGCCGGATTTGAAGAAATTGTTGAAGGCAAGATCACCGATGCGGCAGGACAGCCTGTAAGCGGTGCTACGGTTGCCTTCCTCCAAGGTGAAACTCTGGTAAAAAGCACCACGACGGGTTCGGACGGAACCTATCAGGTTCTTTTAGTGCCTGGTTCGTATACGGTGCGTGTTTCGCAGACAGGCTATGCCTCGGTGGACCAGGCGTTTGTCGTTTCCATCGGTGGTTCCAATGCATCCAATATGGTTATTTCCTCTACAGTCGGCACGTTGAATGGTACCATTCGCGATTCGAAGTCTCAAATCGGAATAGCTAGCGTTTCTGTGAAGGTGGTATCTCTAACAACTCCGTCGTTGCAGATCAGCTCGGTTCAGACCAATTCAGAAGGAACATATCGGTTTGCACTTGCGACGGGTTCATATGTGGTTTCTGCAGATAAAACGGGTTATTCGAGTGCGTCCCATACGGTGACGATCACTTCTAATACAACGACATCTCAGGATTTTTTCTTGATACCGAATGGCTCTTCCCTGAGCGGATTGGTTAGTGATAAAGAAGGCACACCCCTTAAAGAGGTCCTGATTCGTGCAGTTCTAACAAGTGGGAAGGGCTCGCCAGCAGATGTTGAAACAGGCGATGACGGAAAATATAGTCTTTACCTTGGCTCTGGAACCTATACGCTGACTTTGTCGAAATCTGGTTTTGGTCAGCAGCAAGTCACGCTAGTAGTCGGATCTAACGATGACCGTGTTATGGATTTTGTTCTGGGTGCTTCCGCTACAATTGCGGGAACGGTGAAATTAACGACTACCCAAGAGGCTCTGGCGAATATTTCCGTAGAGATATATCTGAATGGAACTGATGCAAAGGGTATTGCAACAACGACCTCCTCGGGAGAGTTTGCATTTGAAAGTCTTTCTCCAGGTTCATATGAAATAAGACTTGGAAAGGGATCACAATTGTATGGTGCAGCCACTTATACCGTTCAAATACTTGTCGATGGTACTTTAATTCCAGAAGAACCTCAATTATACCTTGCGCCGAAGATATTAAATACAGGGGAGTATTTCTTTGAATCCGCCTCTGGAACAATTGTAGATTCTTTTTCTGGTGCGCCTTTGCAGTATGTTACATGTGATTTAAAAGGGTATGGATCGACGATAACTGATTTGAATGGAAGGTTTGAGTTTAAAAAGCTTATTCCGGCAACATATGAATTAACATTTGCTAAGCCAGGCTGGGAGACGCTCATTGTTTCGTTTGTTGTAAATCCCTCCGGGACTGTGCCAAAAATTAATCCTACCACTTTGAGTTATCAAATGGTACAGACTCAACCGTCAGATGTCGGTGCTATTGCTGGTCGGTTTGTCGATGAATCAAATGGTGAGGGAGTATCAGATTTAATTGTAAGGGTATATCGACAGCGTGCAGAGACAAGGCCCATTACAGTTCAGACGGGGGTTGATGATGCCGGAAATCCGACGTACGGTGTGGAAGATTATACGGCATGGGAACTCAAGGCAGATTCTCCAGTGGTTTCAACAAAAACCGCTTCGCCGACAAGTGGCGTGGTGAATACTGTTGGGACATTCCGAATTGAGCATTTGTTACCGACTACGGATGATGAAAAATATCTTGTTTTTGTTGGTATTGGCAGTTCTTTTGTTACGACACAAAATGGCACTCTTGCTGCTGACTTTTCTAACCCAAAGCAGGTGTGGATAGTTGAGAATCCCAATAATGTGAATAGAAGACATTCTTGGTCTCTTGTAGATGTGAAGGAAAACACTACAACCTATTTGCAGAATTTCAACCTGGCAACTGCAACAGCTACGCCCTGATAAGGGCGCTGAATAGCAAAGAACTCATTCGAGAAACACACCCTCCCAACTACTAAAGACACAGGGAAGGGGAGTTAGGAAAGCGACAGGCCCGGGGAACCCGCCCCGGGCCTTGTCCTTTGGGATGGGTTCGCTTGGTGCTCCTTGTCTCACAAGGAACGCGACAATCTCCGCGCATACCCGATACCGTTCGTGCTGAGCCTGCCGAAGCACGAGTGGTTCTCGCCCCTTCGACAAGCTCAGGGCGAGCGGGTGATTTTCTTTCTGCCGAACTCAATGAGAGATAAAATACGAAAGAGTATATATTGTGCCCTGAGCCGATCATGCGGGAAAAATATTTCCCCGACGCGTGGTTTCTCGTGATGTATGGGTGAAGCAGGAACGCCGGCACCACGTGAAATGGCCGGGCCGCTTCGAATCATCAGGCGAAGGAGCCCGGCATGGATGGTCCCAGGCTGTATCCATTGCGAAACGACGTCGTTTTCAAGCTGGTCTTCGGCCAGGAGGGGAACGAGGAGATCCTGGCGAAGCTGATCGATGCCCTGCTTCATTTCACGGGCGATCGGTGCATCGCCGAGCTGACCCTGCTCAGTCCGCTGAACCTGAAGGAGTTTCACGACGACAAGTTCACGATCGTTGACGTGAAGGCCGTCGACGGCGCAGGCCGGCGATTCACGATCGAAATGCAGGCCAACCAGGAGGCCAGCTTCGCGAAGCGCCTGGCCTACTACCTCGCGCTTCTGTATACGGGTCAGCTTCGCGAGACGCAGGGCTTCGAACAGCTCAATCCGTCCTACGGCATCGCGATTCTCGATTTCGTGATGTTCAGCGGCTTCACCCAGTTCCAGTCGGCGTTTCGATTCCAGGAAACGAGCACCGGCCTGGTTCTTCCCGACCTGATGGAGCTCCACTTCGTCGAGCTTCCGAAGTTCAAGACGCGCCCCCGCCGCTTGCAAACCCGGCTCGAAAAGTGGTTACATATCATTCGGTTCGGCGAGATGTACGCAGGAAGCAGGCCTCTGCCGGATGATTTGCAGGCCGACAAGGAGCTGGTCATGGCCGTCAAGGAACTCAAGCGCGTCAACTCCGACGAACGCACCCGCGCCATCCTCGAACAGCGCGACAAAGAAGAACGCATCCGCATCACCCAGATCAACGAAGCCCTCAGACAAGGCCTCAGGCAAGGCCGCGTTGAGGAACGTGTCAGTGTTGTGATGAAGATGGTTGGCGAGGGTCTGGAT
>JAGOCE010000310.1 GCA_017998915.1 Candidatus Ozemibacteraceae bacterium | reverse complement strand
CGCGTATACGATCGCATGCGAAGCGATCGAATGGACGGCGGGGCTCGGATACGAACGACTCGTCGATGCCGCAGAGACGCCCGGAAGCGAGATTGAGAACCAGCTTGGCATCGGCGCCTTCAAGGCTCTCGAGAGGGTGAAATACGACGACGGCACCCAGGTGACGTATCCCGAGGACTACGCGCATTTCGAGCGCAAGGTCGAGCTGCTGCCCGAGCCTGGAAACAGGTTCGTGCTTGTCCGGGTCACCGTCCGGCCTCGCGAATTCGGCTTCATCAGGCGCCAGGGCATCGTTCTCGAACGCATTGTGGGTGCGGATTACTGATGCGCCGCGCCTTCACGCTGATCGAAATGATGATCGTGACGATCGTCGGCGTTCTTCTGCTCATACCGATCGTCGATTTCATGGTCATGTCCAGAAAATCAGCCTACCAGGGCCTCGAGCGGCTCGACACCCTCGCGTCGGCGCGGATCGTCATCGAGCAGGTCCAGCGCGACATCAAGTCGTTCTGTTTCAACGACTCCTGGGGATACTCGAAAACGGACTCGGGGCAGACGACCCAGTGGCAGTTTCCCGTGTTCCCGATCATGGATTTCGGGGCCAGGCCGTCGGGAGGGGAGAATTACGCGAACTGGGTGCGATATGTGTATGAGCCGGGAAAGCGCACGATCATCCGCCAGGAAGTCCGTCATCCGCAGCTCAATGCCGCCGAGCATCGAACGAGCCGCCTCCTCGCCGGAAATGTGACCTTTTTCTCCCTGGAACGGAAAAAAATGTTCGGTCTCGACGCGTTCGATGTCGAAATAGAATGTTCCCCCGAGCATCCCGGGCGACAGAAAGCGCGTACCAGGCTGCGAATGGCCGTCCGGTCCGAGTTCCTTTCCCGCCTGGAACGGAATCCGAATCTCATTTCCAATCGGCGCTCCCTGGTCGATATCTCCCCGATCCTCTGGCAGGCTGAGCAACCGTGAATCACAGGGAACACGGAACCCTCCGTGCACGGGGATGAAGCGGTCTTTTCGTCTGTGAAACAGCGGTTCGTGAACTGATGAGTTCGTCTAGGTCTGTGTAACGAATGCCGTCTCTCGCACGTTATGGTATAGTGATTTATCCGAAATTTTTACATTCGAGGAGGATTCTTCATGAAACTGCGGAATCTGTTCCGGGGATCCCTGTTCATCACGCTTGCGCTGATCGTTTCGATCACCCTCACCGGCTGTGACATGGGCCAGATCGCCGATTTCATCGGCAAGGTCGGTGAGATTTTCACCAAGGTCGGCAGTGCACTCCAGTCCTTCAGCAGCAACCTCAAGTCCCAGAGTGCCGCGACGGCGAGCGGTACGGCTGCCGTGAATACTGGAACAACGGCACCTACGACGACAACCACGACGACAACGCCTACGACCACGACGGCGACGAGCACCGAAGCCAGTGTCGGCTCGGCCGAAGCGACCTCCGCCGCAGACAGCCCTGATAAATAGAGTTAGATATAAAAATCGCCTCGGAGTTCATGTGACTCCGGGGCGATTTTTTCGTTCGCGATACGGGCGTCAGTTGTGCATGAACACCTTCCACTCGCCATCTTTGAAACGGCTGACACTGCCGCCGACCGTGGCGACCCAGACGGTGTCACCGGTGACGGTCATCGAGTGGATGCTGTCTTCGTGGAGGCCGGAGGTGCTGTCGTGTTTCTTCCAGCTTTCACCATCGAAACTGGCGACGCCCGACGGGGTGCCGACCCAGACCACGCCCTTGCTGTCGACGGCGACGTCGCGGATGACGTCGTTGGGAAGGCCGTCTTTCGAGGTGTAGCGCTTCCAGTCGGCGCACTCGAGGTTGCATGAAGCGAGACCTTCGTTCGTGCCGATCCAGACCTTGCCGGCCCGGTCGTCGACGGTGAGCGTCGTGACGCAGTCGGAGAGCAGCCCGTCATTCAGTTCCGGCGAGGTGCGGGTGTTTTTTGAATTGAAATTTTTCGTGCCGGCCCCGTCGTAGACCACGACGCCGTCGCCCCAGGTGCCGACCCACAACCGGTCGCCCTGGACCGCGTATGCCCGCATGTAGGTGTTCAGCAGGGTGTCCTTGCGGAAATACTTCATCCAGTTCGTCGCGGCGTACCCCGTGTCGGGGAAAAAGAACAGGCCGAGCAGGCCGAGAACGACGAAGATCAGCATGCAGCGTTTGTTTCCAGCCATTTTGAATGTCTCCCGTTCACATCTGATTCTCTGAGAGTCCCATACATTCATCGGCCTGGAGGGGGAGAAACCTGAGCGCTATTCGAAGAACGGCACCTCGATGCCCATCGTCCCTGTTCCCGGGGAAACCTTCAGGAGGTCATTCAGGGAAGGAAGGCCGGGGAGCCCTGGAAACAGCAGCAGCGGCGCGGGGGCGGAGGCAGTGGCTTTGATCTGAAAACTGCTTCCGCGGCTGAACGAGTGCATCAGCATCGTCTTTTCTCCCGACCTGAGCGAGACATAGGGGAAGCAAACTCTGCGGAAACTGCGTGCGAATCCGAAGAAGCGTTTGAATTTCATCTCGACCTCGACCCGGACGACCCCGACGTCGAGATCTCGCAGGTCGGCGTGATACTTTGCCGTGTAATCGTGGCCCAGCCCGCGGTTGTAGCCGAGGTCGATCTCTCTCTGACGAGCCTCGCGCTCGATGAGCGGGATATTCCCTTTATAGGCGCCGTTGATGAATATCTTGCCGTATTCAGGCAGGCGATCGGGCCGGTCGCCCGTGTAGACGAGATCGATCGACAGCACGGCCGTCGCACGCACCGCGCGCTGTATCTGGGGTGTGTGAAGCGACTGTCGGCATTTTGGGCAGAACATGGCGAGTGCTGACAGACCCCTCGCCCCGCAGGAGCCGCACTCGAGGGCCGAAACGGTGCCCGCCGCGGCCAGGAATGCCGCAATGATGAACGCGATGACGACAAGGCGAGACCGCTCCGCCGCCGGCCGGGCGGGGAGGCAACCGTGTTCGGAACGTGCTGATCGCATGCTGCGCAGTATACCTTCCACCGCACCGTTTCGCCACTGCCGCCGCCATCTGCGGAATGATTCTCATGACACATTCCACGTCTCGGCATCGAGCGGTTGAGAAGAACGTTAAGGGATTTCCGAATCGTGCCGATGAGGGGGGAAGACCGGGATTCCAACCACCTTGTGAAAGGAGAAAAATCGGCGTGAAACAAAAATCTGTTCTGTCCCCGATGATTCGCGCCTATTCGCTTTCATTGCTGGGTTTCATCCGGTTCCTGCAGGATCGCTTTCCGCTCGTGAACGCGAACGGAGGGATCTCGCCGCTCGAAGATCTCGAAAAACTGCCGCATCGCTGACCGTGCCATACCACAGTTGACGCAGCCGCCTTTTCGGGTATTCTTGAAAAGGCGGTTCTCTTCTTTCGCGAGAAACGTAAAAATCCCAATCGTTCTGGTTGCATTCTGCCGATAACTCGGCTACGATAAATAAAAATTTATTTCTTCGGATAACATCGATATCTTATGTCATTCGATACGAAATTCGAATTCATCCTGCAGTTTGAGAAGATTCTCGGGGACATGAAGCGGAAGAACCCCGAGACGTATCAGCGCAATATCCAGTTCCTCAGCGCTGAAACGATGCAGACGATCGTCCCGATTCTGCAGAAATTCTTCCCGTCCGACAAAACCCTGATCGATACCCTGAACCGCAAGGATATCGATCTGATGCTGATGCGCATCATGCGTTCCGAAATCGTCACCCTGCAGGGTGAAGGCGAGCGGCTGGTGGGAAAGGCGCGCAATGTCGTCACCCAGTTCGGTTTTCTTCCCCCCGTCGCCTTTTTCTACGCGTTCAACGGCGCTGAGCTGTTCGAGGCGATGGTCGAGCGGATCTACATCGATATGAAGCGCCGCGGGAAGCCCCAGACCCTCTCGGAACTCTGGAAACATTTTTCAGCCCCGCTCGTGGCGAGTTTCGAGCTCAAGAACGTCTTCACGAAGGATCTCATGTTCAAGATCCGCCAGAGGCTGAAAAACTTCCTCGAGAAAGACCGCCGGTTCGTCATCGACGCCCCGACGCCAAAGAAGCTCGTTCTCCGACTGGCCGAGTGGGGGGGCGACTCCGGAACGCCGGAACAGTGAGCGGGGAACCCGACGACAGGTGCCTGCCGTCGTTCCGGCAGGAGAGCCGCCGCTTTCCGGTAGCCCGGGGCGTTCTTCCACTTCAGGCCTGCCGTCGTGAAATCAGGAGGGTGTCTTCATGACGCCCCGATCGGATATGCGATCCGCAGGCTTCCTCTTCTTGGGAATGCCCCGTGAATCCGAGCTGACACGCACGGTCCTGTTCGGTCTCGGCTGGGCCGTCGCGCTGGGAATTCTCCTCGCCCGCCCCCAGAGTTCCGCTCTGTGGGCCGGGGCCATCCTCTATCTCATCGTCGCCATGGCGCTGACCGTGCGCTCCTGGTTGCAATACAGGCGGGAAATACGCTTCTTGCGCGAGTTCCAGCACCTCTCCCAGACCCTCGATGATATCCGGGAGCTTGATACCGAACGGCCGTTCGACCACATACTCGAGTCTGTTCAGCGCATCGTGGGCTTCGACCGGGCCGTCATCTTCCTCGAGGACGAGCAGACCCGGACCCTGCGGGCCGTTCAGGCAATCGATCTCGACGAGGAGCGGCGCTCGGCCATGGTGATTCCGAAATCGGAAGGCGCGCTGATCTGGAAGCTGCTGAAACACACCGAGGCGTGTATTATATCTCGGTCACCCTGGACTGATCCCGACATGGCCCGGTGGCTGGATCTGCTTCGGACCGATGCCGTCGCGCTCGCGCCCATCGCCCGCGGCGGAAAATGCTGGGGGATGCTGCTGGTCGACCGCCACGTCGACAGGGAACCCATCACCGACGACGATCTGCTGCAGCTGCAGGTGCTTGCAGACCAGGTCGGCATTACGTTTCAGAACCATTCGCTGAACGAGGAATTGAGCCGGCGGGCCACCCTCGTGACGGCCCAGAACGAGCGGTACAAACGCGAAGTCCAGCTTGCCAAGCTGGTCCAGGATGGCGTTCTCCCGCGCACCTCGCCGAACTGGCCGGGGCTCGTGCCGGCCGTCTGTCTTCGATCCGCCCGGGTCATCGGGGGCGATTTCTTCACCTACCTCGAAACGTGCGGCCGCGGGCGCGGCAGCTGCGATCGCC